>DATGFK010000493.1:0-2455 GCA_035309185.1 Aggregatilineales bacterium | reverse complement strand
CTTAAACGAGCAATCCTACGAGAAGTCACCTGTGGATCTGGCCGACGTCCTGCCGGTGCCCGCTACGGGGCGAATCTTTGGCACGTATTATTCGAAGGATTTGGAGCAGGGCGATGACGAGGCAGCCAAAGCTCTCACGGTCAACACCCTCTCGGTGTTTGGCTATGCCAACATCGGACGGGCCTATGTTTTGAACTTTCATCGACTCGTGTCGGACATTGATGGGCGACCGGGACCCCACGTGATCGCCCTGTCCGGTACGTCTTACTTGCCGGATTCCAGCCATCTCCATCTCGCGGTGCAGCCGTCCGGAGTCCTTGAACCCTCCGAGAAAAGCCGTGACGCCATTGCCCAGAGTACGTTCCAGTTCATGCCTCAGTATGTCGAGACCAAAAAGGGGGAGAAGAAGCCGGTGGTTGTTTCCGGTGCCCGTTCCAAGTTGCAGCCTATCAAAGCCCTGGCGCGGGCCTTGACTGGCGACCGCCAGACCCCCCTTTCACCATTTAACCGAGAACTGGCCTGGCTCTCGGCCCCTGCCCAACAAGAATCGCCGCTGTGGAGAGACCGATCACGGCTCCTGGTGCTGGTAAATTCCTACGACCAGTCGCGGTGGGCCGCTACTGAGATCGCAGCACGCTATGCTGCTTCACCGGATGAGATTTATGCCCTCCAGCGCAACGCTTCCAATGAGGAGATGCTGGTCTACGGCAAGGCGCTGAAGCGTAGTGACATTGAAGACTTCGCTGCGACCAACGGCAAAATCCTCGTGGCACCGACGCAATCCATCGGTCGAGGCTACAATATCCTGAATGCAGAGCATATCGCTGCCTTTGGCGCGATCTATTTCTTGACCCGTCCCATGCCCTACCCGTTCGACACCCAAGCCGTAGCGCGCGAAGTCAATTGCCTGACTCTGCGCTGGTTTGATGATCCGACCGAGGAGGTGTGGCAGGTCGAAACGCTGCTGGACAAGGCATTGGCGCTTCGACGAAAAGCCAACGAAGTCTGGGCTAGAGCCGAGAGGCGCAGCTTCTATAAGCGGCTGGATGAGGTGGAGCGTAATGATCTTGCGGCAACGACCGCTGGCCTGATTATTCAGGCTTGTGGACGCTTGCTGCGGGGTGGGGTGCCTTTTCACGCCTATTTTGTCGATGCGGCGTGGGCACCCAACAATGCGGCAAAGAAAGGCGAAGCTGATGCGCCGAGTTCCAGTTTGCTGGCGGCCATGATCAATGTCTTGAGGGGCTACGCGACAACAACAGTCGGCGCGGCGCTGTACGGGCCGCTGGTCGATGCTCTCAACAGGATCGAGAATTTCCGGATGGACGAGGGCGGTACGCCCAGGCCATCCGATCTATAGCGTATGAAAGGACGTTAACCCAATGAGTCAGACAACTCCTAAAATTCTCCTCGCGCGCTTCGAAATCACCCCCGAGTATCTAGGGGAATCGCTCGTATCGACACTCGACTTTCCCTACTTCACAGCTTTTGCCGACCTAATTTCGGCAGTAGAGACTCAGTTTCGGGATGGCAAGAAACTTGACTACATCGATCTTCCGCCCTACAAGTCGTTAAATACTGTGTTGTGCGCCTGGTGTCCGACCATCAGCTATGCCTTTGAGAAACAGTATAACCGCGTACTGGGAAGGGAAGTCCGCCAGATGTTGGCGCTCGGCCACAATCCGAAACGCAGGCCGACCAGAGAACAGATTTCGGAAGTGGTCGATCAATGGGCGCGTATCTGGATGGATGCCAGGTTCCCCGACCTTACCGCAACATCTGCCGGAAAAGCCATCCGTCAAAAATTGCTTAACCAGTTGAGGGATCCACAGGCCGACTGGCAGGAAGTTGATGCGCGCACGCTGCTGGATGACATTGCCCGGGATACACCACGCTTCAACAACCTGGGTTACCGGGCAATTCCAGCACTCATAGCGTCGTATGTAGCAGGAACATCCTCGACGATTAATGGGAAGGATCGGAATTGGTGGCTGTGCCGAGAAGACGATGGGAACGTGGTAGTCGTCAGCGATCCCTATACCAGCGCCTATACAGACAAATACAAGAAGGATCGGCTGGGGACTTTCGCCTACAAGTTGGAATTCCGGCTTCAAACTCAAGTTGGGCGGCGTTATCCGTGGCTGCATGTGTATGTGCGCTGTCGTCGCTATGTGGACGAGCCGCTTGAGGACGCGAACTTCGGACGCAGCATCAACGTCATGCTGGGGATTGACAGTACGCAGCTATTTGCACAAGAAGACTTGCCGCCGACCTACGTCACTGCGCCGATTTGGGGCGGGGTAGAAAAAGCGCGATGGGATAACGATCCCAGCAAGCTGCTGACAGCGATGCAAATGCAAAGCCTGATTGAACCGCCAGTCTTGTTTGCAGATCCACCCAAATATCGTGACGCATCGCCCGACAGCAAGTATAACGAATACTACATCATCAACGC
>DATGFK010000492.1:0-6417 GCA_035309185.1 Aggregatilineales bacterium | reverse complement strand
ACCAGGTCCCATTTGATGAAGGAATCGACACGGTTGCGAATAAATTCAAGGTAGCGAGGGTCTATATCTTCCATCAGGGAGGACTCTGGATCGTTACTGGTGTCAGTCATAACCATACCACTCCTTCCGAACCCATGCGTTGGCCTCCCAAATCGTCCACTCTTTGCGACTCGTCCGGAGCCGCAAAACCACACTATGATATTCCCAATGGGAGCAGGTCGCTACAGGGGGCTGTTGGATTGATTGTAATCCTGAGCCGATCATACACTGGCATTGACTTGGACGAAAGTGAAGGAATGCTGAGAGGATCGGGAGAGAGGTCATTCAGCGGGCCGCTCAAGGGCGGCCCGCCGCGATCATGGTATCGTGGGAACTATCTGCCGCTGCGGCCTGGTTGTGGCTTGGTCAGCCAGGAAAGGGGTTGGTCTGAAGCGGATTCCTCGACAAAAGGCCCTTTTTCGCGTCCGGAAGACTGCGGGTAAGCCGCTGGCCTGGACTCTTCTTGATCGTAGACGAGGTACATCTGCCCGCCGTCCACGTTGAACAGGCGCCAGCCCTCGGACAGCAGCTTGGCTATGTAGGCATCCAGTTCAGCTTCCCGCTTGAAGCGCGTATTCAGGTTCTGATGCTTGCCATCAAAATAAACCTGACAATCCATTTTGCTCCGGCTGATAATCGTCAAATGCTGCATGAACGGATTCCCTCACCCTCGTCAACCTATTCGCGAACGTTTCAGGCTCACTCACCCTGAACCTGATTGTAAAGCAGGTTCCTGATGCAGAGTCCAATTTTTGGGGAATTTTTCACAATTTCCGTCAAGTGTCGCTCCGACTGGAATACTGACGTGGCTCTATGACGGTCCATTGGCAAAGGCAGTGTGTGACAGAGCGTAACTACTAAATGTCGGTATACTAGTGTCACCGAATAATGCATCCTTCACAGCAATTATTGATTAAAGGTCAGGGAAGAGCGGATGGCCCAATCGAGCGGTACGAACCTCCCACTGGATTATCCTGATGTGCTGGGCACCATTACTGGCGGCGCGCGTCTCAATGTGGATTTTGTACAGTGTGCTTTGGCTGCCTATCCACCTTCTACGGCAGTTGGGCAGCCCTTTGAAAGTCTGCTGCTCCTTCAGAACACAATTGATAAACCTTTGCAGCTCGAGGTGACGTTGCAACTGCCTCGCAAGGATGCCAACGGCAACCGCATGAGTATGCTGACGCCCAAAGATAAGATACAGCTTACCCTCCAGGGCGCTGAAACGGGCCTCCTGCATATCCCGATTGTGCCGCACCTGCCAACGCAGCCCAGCCAGGACAACACCTTGAATGTTCAGGTCGAGGTGCGTGGGCCAGCCAAAGGCTACCGGCTGGTAAGGCACATTCATGGCGGACGTGCGGCGACTGCGCTGAATATGTCTCCATTCCGCCTCAATATTCTACGCGAGGTGGGTTTTGTGGCGCTCTCGCCTGCTCCTGGAAATCTCGCGGCGCGTTTTTCGATTATTCCAGGCGCAGTCGAAAAGATCCCGTCCGCCGAAATCCGCTATGAGACTTTATGGACGGCCAAAGAACTGCCTTCCGAGCAGATGCGATACGCGGCGATGGCCGGTCAGGCCGAACGCTACGCTGCGACGATAAGCCGGGCGAAGGTCATGGAGCCTCTGAATATCGTGACCGAACTGCGCTTTGCACAGGCCGGTCTACCGCTGCATCCTGGCGAGTCGCTCTATATTGCCAAAGCATTAACTTATGCTATGGAAGATGGCCTGGATCTGGAGCCAGGCTTCAAATTAACCGAGGGACGCTGGTTTCACCGGCTGGTCAGCATTGTCAACGACGAGTACATCGTCGAAGACCCCGATCACCTGGTAACATTCCTGTATACGGCGGTCGTGTTTGACGCCGTGCGCCTGGGTTTGCACATGGTCGAGCAAGCTGCGCATCAAAACTTCGGGGATGCAACAGAACACGTCACTTACGCCGACGAAGTTGTGGCAGCCCTCGAACGGCAAACGCCGGTTGACCTTGCGCACGCCTACCTTCCGCTCGTCCTGGCCGGAGTGATTCTCAACGCGCGCGTCAAGGCTCCCAAAGAAAACCTGTGGGAGAGCATCGCGATGCTGCGCGAAGCCTGGACGGGGCGTCAACGCCTTGCGGACAGCGGCTTTGAAGTCGTGTCCAAGATGTTGAATGACTTGATTTACGAAGCGGAAATGTTCTTGACGCGAACCCGCGTGCCCAAACCCGATGGCAGATAATTCCTGAAGATAAAACGAATGGTCGGCATTTTGCCGACCATCCTGGGAACTGTGTATGCCTCAGCTTGTTTGCGCGGGGCGGTCTGTCCTGGCTATTTTGAATTTGCTGCGTAATTCGTCAATCACGGGCTGATCCGGGTAGTCGCTCAGCGCAGCCCTCAATTCGCTTTCGGTGAATACATAGCCGTGAGTGAAGGCGAAATCCAATGCTGTATCCACGTTTTGCGCCGCATTGGCGCGGAATTGCGCCCGCATTGAAGGGTCATTGGAGATATTGTCCAGAAACCGCTTGGCATCTTCCGTAGCCATGTCATCTCTCCTTCGCCAATAATACTCAGTCCGTCAGAGAGTTTGCCCATGCTTAGATGATTATTGAAATTATAAGATGTTTGGCCTGGACGTGCTACATTGTGACGAAAGCGACAAAGTGTTTCGGCGCTGCCTGAGCAGCATGATGAACCTCACGAGGCTACTTTCGGCGGGTTGCCCACACCCACCGACTTCGTGTTAGGTTGGTCGCCGGGACGCGGTAGCGAACGGAAACGCGCGCCCAGCGCGGTCAGGTCGTCAAGCAGTTGTGGCAGCGTCGAATCGGTATCCTTGTCGGCGTCGTGCATCAGGATGATCAACCCGGCATCCGCTTCGAGCGAGCGGCGCGGCGGATTGCCGAACTGGAGATAATCCTCAATGCCGTAATAGCCATTTCCCCCATGTAGAATAAAGTTGCGCTCCTCGTCAGGCGTGGTTGGCCGGATGTTCACCGGGATGGATTCTCCGCCGTTCACGTGCCAGCCGCTATAATCGTAAACAGACTTCAGCCACTGCACTTTATCGCCCAGGGGCCGCAGCAGTGGATCATATTCGATGGCATGGAAATTGGCGGGATCGAGAAATTCGGCCAGGTAGTTCGAGCCGCCTGGCCGTCGGAACATCTTTCCCTGGGCCAGGTAGGCATTGTAGGCGTCCTGATCGGCTGCCTGGAGCATTGTACGAATTTTGTCGTCGGTCAACAGATACTGGTAGGCCAGCCGGGTGAAGGTCGGATGATCCACTGTGGTGTTGCCACCCTGCGACCACAGGTGATTTCCGATGGTGTGACCCTGCTTGACGTAGCGGGCCAGCACGGGGCCATGCCAGGGCAAGATGTGCCGCCCGTGCAGGAAGAAAGTGGCCGAGGCACTGTGATCGCTAAGGATTTGCAGCACCACGTCCGTTGGCCCCGTCTTGAGATCCTCATTGGCAAACGGCCCATCGTCGAAGGTCAGGTAAACGTCGAAGGGTTGAGGAGCATCGGAGGTCGCTGCCGGGGTCTGATCCGAACGGAGCGCCCTGTGCAGCCGTGCCCAATCGCGCGGGAGTACGGCCATCCCTGCCAGGGCTGTCATGGATGCCAGAAATTTACGTCGCTGCATAATCGCTTGGGCTGACTCTCAATCCTGAAGAATTGGGCCATTATAACTTGTTTCACTGGCAAGCCTGCCGCCATGAAGTAAACTATTGCCCGACGTGTTGAAACTTCCTGTCACGCGAATCGTAACGTTGTGTGTTGTTGAGAAAAGCTTTGTGTCGTTATGCAAAGTCCTGAACCGTCAAAATCCGAGCTGACCTACACCGATGCGGATGTTGCGCCTGCACCGGGTGGCGGCAGCAGCCCTCGCCACGGCTTGAATCCGATCCTGCTGCTGTTCCTGATCTTTCCCGTGCTGGGCATTGTGGCTGCAATCGTCACAGGTCTAACCGGCAGACAGTCGGCGGGCAGCGCCGTACCGCCCCCGGCATACTTTACGCCCACGACCCTGGTGGGCAGTCTGGCACCGGACTTCACGCTGCAAACCCCCGATGGTGGCTCGGTCTCGCTCGCCAGTCTGCGCGGCAAGTGGGTCTTCTTGAACTTTTGGGCCACCTGGTGCGGCCCATGCCGGGAGGAAATGCCGGTCTTTCAGCAAACGCTGGACGGGCGTTTTGGGGATTATAAGAGCCAGTTGGCTATCCTGGGCGTTGACCGGGCCGAAGATGCAGGTACGGTGAAAGCTTTCCTGCACGGTCTAAAAGTTAGCGTGCCAGTAGGACTTGATTCAGATGGACAGGTCAATAACTCGTATGGCGTGTTACAACTGCCGGAAACGTTCGTCATTGACCCGTCGGGCAAAGTGCGCTACTGGCAGGTCGGGGAAATGACGGAAGACTTGACTCGCCAGTATCTTCAGAAAGAATTGGGCAGCAGCACAACCTTTTAATCGCGTGGAACCAGGGAGAAGGCTATGAACATTGACATCGGGCGGGCGGCCTCATTTCCATTCGAGGATCGGCAGTGGACGCTTAAAGTTGGCATTCTGCTCCTTGCCAGCATCGTTCCAGGACTGAACGCCATCCTGCTGGCGGGCTATGGGCTAACCATCGCGCGCAATATGCTGCGCGGCGTGGCGCTGCCCATGCCAGGCTGGGACAACTGGAGCGACATCGCGGTGCGCGGCTTGCTCTCGCTGGTGGCAACCTTTATGTATTTTTTGCCCGCGCTGCTGGTGGTTTGCTGTGGATCGGTTCTATTCCCGGCGGTCACGGGCCGCACTTCGGGCACCCTATGGCTGGCCGTGCAATGCTGCGCCGGAAGCGTGGCACTTGTCTATTCGCTGATCGTCTTCCTGCTGCTGAACGCGGGACATATCCGTTATGCGCAGTCCGACCAGTTCGCAAGCTACCTGGAGATCGGCGCGCGCGTGCGGGATATTCAGCAGAATGCGTCTCTTTTTGTGATGCTGCTCGTGCTTCAGATCATTGTCGGCGTGGTGGCGGCCCTGCTGGGCGCGCTCCTGTCCATCACGTGCATTGGTGGGCTGGCTGTGGCAACTTTCGCCGCGCTCATCAACGGATATATCCTGGGGCAGGCCGCGCTGACGTTTGCCGCTCGCCCGCAACGGGGTTAAACTCGCAATATGCTCACGGATTGACAACCCGTTTGCTGGCCTTTACCTGCGCAATTCGCGCCACGATAAGGGGTGCCTCATGCGATTATTGAAAATATTGAATACCTACATTGGTGTACTCGGCGTAATCTTCATCGGCGCGATTGTGACCCTCTTCCTGGTCTTTCCCCAGGTCGTCAACATATTGGCTGGGTTGCTCGGCAACATGGGTCCATATCCCTCAATAATTCCAGGTCAGGCCGTGCTGCACGGCGTTATCGCCCTGGTGATCGATCTGATCCTGGCCTACTTCTTTGTGTGGCGGCCCGTCCGTCACCTGCGCCAAACCCTCGATGCCCCTGGTCTGCTGGTGCGCCGGGGCGAAGGTAACGCCTACATTGACCCGGACTCCGTCCGGCAGCGCATCCTGACCGCTATCGCGAAGGTTGCGGATATTCAGCACGCCGATGCCACGGTGCTCAACGAAGGCGGACGCGCGGTGATCCGGCTCAACATCGTGACGGGCGTCGAGATCAACGGGCCGAAGAAGAAGAACGAGATCAATCGCGAAGTCCGCAAGATCGTACAGGATCAGCTTGGCGTGGAAGTTGCGGGTAAACCGACCATCAATTTTACGCTGGCGGGTTCTGAACTGGGCGTCCCGCAAATTGCTTCTGGCGCCTCCGCCGCAAGATCAGAACCGGCAATGGCGAAGTCCGTGCCGCCAATACCTCCTGCTTCGCCAAGAATGACCACGCCACTTCCATCGGCTGACGAGGATGAGGTAGAGACAGTCCATGCGCGCGAGGATGAGCACCGCCCGTCGGGAATCGAACTGGCGCGGCGTGATGCGCTAAAGTATGGTTCGCCAGTCTCTCGTGAAAGTGACAAGCCAGCCGAACCGCCGTCCGGAGTTGCCCCTTCCGGCGAAGAAACAAAGGCAGAGCCGAGCGGGAATTCCGGCGACACCAGTGCCGACGGGTGATAGTTGGGAGTGAAACCAGCCGATGACCGCGCGAGATAAGATAACAGTCTCTGAGTTTGATGATTTCCTGCGCCATGAAGAAGTTGGCGACCATCATTTTGAACTGGTTGTGGGGGAGATCGTCGAGAAAATGCCGACTCAATTGCACGCCGCGATCATTTCCCTGGTGAACTTCTTCCTCATGCTTTATCTCCAGGAGCATCCAATCGGATATTCTCTGACAGAGGCGCGCTATCGAGCATCTGGCGACCAGGATAACGACCTTA
>DATGFK010000491.1:0-4499 GCA_035309185.1 Aggregatilineales bacterium | reverse complement strand
CGCCGGGGCTACTGGCCCTGGCAAACGCCATGCAAGAATTTGGTATGGTCACCGTCATCGCGCCTGAAGAGAACCAAAGCGCGAACGGCCATCGTAAAACCCTATCCAGGCCGCTGCGAGTTAACACGGCCCGCCTGGACGATGGTTCGTCCGCCTACTCTACCGACGGCGCGCCCGCGGACTGCGTCGCCCTGGCACTCCTGGGCTACATCAAGGAGCCGATTGATCTGATCGTGTCTGGGATCAATCGCGGGCCGAACATGGGGCAGGATTTGACCTACAGCGGTACGATAGCAGCGGCCCTCGAAGGCACGATCTTCAACAAGCCCTCAATTGCTTTCTCGCTTGACAACCGCTCCAATGATGCAGACTACAGCGCTTCCGCAGAGTTTGCGCGAAAAGTGGTGCGCCAGGTGATCGATCATGGCCTGCCGCCCCAGGTTTTGCTCAGCGTCAACATCCCCAACCGCCCCATGAAAGACATTGCCGGTTTGCGGATTACGGGACAAGGCACCCGCGTCTACCATGACGAACTGGTTGAGCGTCTTGACCCGGATGGACGCCCTTACTACTGGATCGGCGGAGCTGCCCCCACGGGTGACATCACCGCCGAAGGCACAGACATCTGGGCCGTCGCCAACGGTTTTGTCTCGGTGACGCCCATTCACCTTGACCTGACCGCCCATGACAGCATTCCAACCCTGATGAGCTGGACGTTCTGAGGACTCTATTGCCGTGCAGCGCAGCAGGAAAAGATTCTTTGTAACGGGCGGAACTGGTTTCCTCGGCTATCGTGTGGTGCGGGCGCTGCTCGAACTCTCTGCCGAAGTCACGGTGCTGGTAAAGCCGGATTCTGAGGCGAAGCTTGGGTCGCTGACCGGGCGCGTGCAAATCGTATACGGCGATCCGTGGAACCCAGCCAGCTTTCGAGGCCGGGCCAGGGGCCATAATGCCGTGATCCACCTGGTAGGGGGCACAAAGCCTGACCCGGCGCGCGGCCTGACCTTCCGCCACCTGAACTATGTCTCAACGCGGAATGTGGCGCAGATGGCCGTCAGCGACGGCGTTCCGCAGTTCGTCCTGCTCAGCGCCTCAACTTCGCCTTTTGGCGTGTCCAGGGGCTACCTGGAAAGCAAACGCGATGCCGAGCAGTATCTCAAAGGCACTGGCCTGATCTGGACAATCGTGCGCGCCCCTGCCCTCTACATACCCGGCGAGGCGCGTAACCCAGCCTATCGGATCATGTCGATCCTGGGCGCGATCCCGATCCTGGGTCTGCTGGTATCCCGCTACCGGCCAATCCCGGTTGATGTGGCAGCACGAGGGGTTGCCAGCGTTGCTCTGGGCACCAGCCCGAACCAAGCGCCGTTTTCCCGCGTGATCTCGCCACGCCAGCTTCGGCGCCTGGGGCGCAGCCAGGAGCGCCGCCTGTTTACAGAGGACGAGCTGTTCAGCCCACCGCGCAGCCCTGCCGGCGACGACGAAGTGCCGTTTGGTTGGCTCCCGCCAAATCGCTAGACCTCTTAAACCGGCGCGCACAAAAAGACTCTGATGACTCCCGACGGGCAGATTATTCACTCAACAGCTTGAAGGCCATGTGGCGGCCCATTTTCTGCTCTCTGACAAGCATTATCCAGATTTTAAGAATGTCGTCCACCCTTTCAGCCTGATCCGCGCCAAAGTGGATCGGCCTCAGCCCCACATCCTTGATCAACTGCTCCACGACGGCGCGTGATTTTCCATCTGGGCCACTGTAGAAAAGATCAGCCTGGACGCCACCGATGATAGGCTTCTCAAAGTTCTCCCAGCCATAGTTATTGAAGGCCCGATAAACTTCGGCGTGGGGCGCCAGACGGGCAAAATCAGCCAGGCTGTTCGCAGGAGACGAGCCGATCTTATTGGCTGCGTCAATCACAATCTTGCCTTCCAGCGCCTTTGCGTGAGCGGCAACTGTCTCCGGCATCGTTGCGCCGGGGATAGCAAACAGGACGACCTCGCCAAAGGCAATGGCATCCTCATGGCTGCCCGCAGTAGAGTTCCCACCCAGCGACTGTACCAGCGCCTGGACTTCCGGCTTGTTCACATCTCGCACGCCGAAACGCACCTCGTGCCCGGCTTTGACCCACTGTTTGCCAATGGTGCCGCCAATCTTCCCGGAGCCAAGAATTCCGATTCGCATGTGGTTCTCCTAAAACAGATCTCTACTCCAATACCGCCCTTTAGATGTTTCTAAGAGCGGATAGCTTACTGGCTCCTCTTCGTAGCCTCTAGCGCAATCCGCTCCGCTGTCTTGCAAATGTCCGTTCGGTTGGCGGGACGGACTCCATTCACGTAAAATATGCGGCAAACTCACGAAGTGCCAGATTGAACGCTGACGCCCAATACTCAAACGATGGACTGGCTAATGGAGTCGACAATGCAGCAGGGATACCTTGTCCTGGCCGATATTTCCGGCTACACCTCCTTCCTGGCGAAAACGGAACTCGATCACGCCCATGAAATCCTGACGGAACTCCTGGAAGTGATCGTGAAATCTTTCGACCCCATACTGACCCTCTCCAAGTTGGAAGGGGATTGTGTTTTCTCCTACGTTTTCGGGGAGAACGTCGAACGCGGTGAGACGCTCGTGGAACTGGTTGAGGCCACCTATGCCGCCTTCCGGGATCGAGCGACCTCAATGCATCGCAACACGACCTGTACCTGCGCCGCCTGCCGGGGAATCAACAATCTCGATCTGAAATTCTTCGTCCACTATGGAGACTTTGTTCTTCAAAAGGTGGCTAACATTGTTGAACTGGTTGGCTCGGATGTGAACCTTGCCCACCGCCTGATGAAGAATCACGTGGCTGATGCGATAGGTTGGCACGCTTATGCGATGTTCACGGACAGGGCTTTACAATACATGGAGATGAAGCTGGACGACGCTCATCCACAGACTGAAACCTACGAACATCTCGGCGACACGCAAACGTACAGCCTGAATATGCACGACAGCTACAAGCGCCTGACCGAATCCCGCAAAGTCTGCATCTCTCCTGGAGAATCGGATTATAGTTTTTCGTTAGATTTTCCCTTTCCGCCCGCAATTGTGTGGGAATGGCTCAACGATCCGGCCAAGAAAAATGCCTATCAGACTCACAATATTTTTTCCAACGGTTTGCGTCCGGGAGGGCGGACTCAGCCGGGAGCCGTCAATCACTGTGCGCACGGTAAAACGACCATCGTGCAGGTCATTGCCGACTGGCGTCCTTTCCGGTATTTCACGCAGGAGGATCGGGTGTCAACGTCCATAAAGATGCTTTCAACGCATCAGTTAGAGCCGACGCCACAGGGTACCCACTTGACTGTTTCCGCAAAATTGGAAATGAAATCAGCGCTGCTTGGCTCTTTGCGCTTTTTGGGTAAGATCTTCCTCAGGAAACCGATGAAGCAGTGGCAAGAAGATTATCGGACGCTCGTAGGTTATATGCAGACTCAAGTTGCCTCTCCGGCACCGGAACCTGCTTTAGAGCACGCTTCACCGAAAGCATAAGACTTCACAATGACCGATTTTGCAGTGACAACCTGTATTAATCACCCCGAACGCGCCGCTGTCGAATCATGCGAAGTGTGCCACGCCGGACTGTGCGCCTATTGTTTGTATTACACGAGCGACGGACAGCGCCTGTGCAAGACCCACGCTGCCGAAGCGGCGGCGGCAGGCGCCTTTATCCGCGCGCCCGGCAATTACCGGGAGGGCTTGATCGCCTCCCAGCTTGGCGCCTCTAACGAACTGCGCCGTCAGAACGCGCAGCCCAACGCCAGTGCGGCCTATCACGGCGATGCCGTGGACATCCTGGCACTGATCGGCATGGTGCTGGGCATCACCAGCATCGCAATGTGCATCCCTGGCCTGTGCTGCCTGGTCGGCCCAATCGGCATGGTCAGTTCTGGCGCGGCGCTGGTGGGCGCCAAAAACGCGCATGATCCTGTCCGCACACGGACGCTGGCAACCGTCGGCGCTATCCTATCAGCGCTGTGGGTGATTGTTCTAGGCGCGTGCATTCTGGCTTACTCGGCCCAAAGTCGTATGGCGATCCAGATGTTGAATCTGAACAACCTGCCAGTGACCGTCATCGCGCCAGGATTCGTGCAGCCGCCCCCGGCCCTTTCCGCAACGCCGACCATCGCACCAAAAACGTAACCTGGCGTTGACCTGACGCTTCTGGTTGGCCCGGAGGGTAGTTAGCGATGGAACAGCACAACGCTGGGTTCGAGCGTCTCATGCAGGCCCTCAGAGACATCCTGACCGGGCAACCAGATTTCCACGGCTTGATCGTCGTCACAAGCGATGGCTTTCACGTCGCCTCGATCTTGCCGTGGGATCTTGGAGAGGCGCGTCTCGCTGTTATATCGGCATCGCTGGCAGCGCTGGCTTCCTCTGCGTCTCGCCTGGCTCTAGCGCTTGGCCGAATTGAACACGATAATTTTGCCGCCGTCTACTTAAAAGCAAGCTTCGG
>DATGFK010000490.1:0-2960 GCA_035309185.1 Aggregatilineales bacterium | reverse complement strand
CTGGGACAGCCCATTGACGGCAAGGGGCCCGTTAACTTCCGTGAATACTACAACGTGGAGCGTATCGCCCCTGGTGTGATCGAGCGCCAGGACGTGGACACGCCGATTCAGACCGGCATTATGGCGATTGACGGGATGACGCCAGTCGGACGCGGCCAGCGTGAGTTGATCATCGGTGATCGTCAAACGGGAAAAACCGCCGTCGCCCTGGATGCCATCATTAACCAGAAGGGCCAGGACGTGGCCTGCATTTACGTTGCCATCGGCCAGAAAGAGGCGCAGATCGCAGCCGTGCGCGCCACGCTCGAAAAGTACGGCGCGATGGAGTACACCGCCATCATTGTCGCTTCAGCAGGCGATCCGGCAGCGCTCCAGTACCTGGCACCCTATTCCGGCGCCGCGATGGGCGAATGGTTCATGGAACAGGGCCACGACGCCCTGATCGTGTATGACGATCTGTCCCGCCACGCCTGGGCTTACCGCCAGGTTTCTCTGCTTCTGCGTCGCCCGCCTGGGCGCGAAGCCTATCCCGGCGACGTGTTCTACCTGCACAGCCGTCTGCTGGAGCGTGCGGCACGCCTTTCGGCGGCACGCGGTGGCGGCAGCCTGACTGCGCTGCCCATCATCGAAACGCTCCTGGGCGACGTGTCAGCCTATATTCCGACCAACGTCATCAGCATCACCGACGGCCAGATTTACCTGGAAGCCGACCTGTTTAACGCCGGTACGCGCCCGGCCATCAACGTCGGTATCTCCGTCAGCCGCGTGGGTGGTGACGCACAGCGCAAGGCGATGAAGAAGGTCGCGGGTCGTATGAAGCTGGAACTGTCACAGTTCCGTGCCCTGGCCGCCTTCGCCCAGTTCGGCTCTGACCTGGATAAAGCGACGCAGGCCCAGCTTGATCGCGGTATGCGTCTGAGCGAACTGCTCAAGCAGCCACAGTACCAGCCGTTTTCGCTGGATGCCCAGGTGGTGCTGATCTACGCCGGTACGCGAGGCTTCCTGGATCAGATTGCCGTCGCCCGCGTCAAGGAATGGCAGGAGGGCTTCCTGCGTTTTGTTTCTACGCAGTACCCGCAAATCGGCAAATCCATCAACAATCCCGACACCAAGTACGACCTGACTGATGAAACCGAAGGACTGCTCAAGCAGGCGTTGACCGAGTTCAACAAGAGCTTTAGCTAAGGCGCGGAGCAGGCGATTATGCCAGGTACACGCGAACTCAAACGACGCATCAAAAGCGTCAAGAACATTATGCAGGTGACGATGGCCCTGGAAGCCGTCTCGGTCTCCCGCGTGCGCAGAGCGACGTCCCAAACCCTCGCCAGCCGCGCGTACGCCGATCTTGCCATGCAAATGCTGTCGAATATTGCCTCGGCCAACCAATCCGGCACTGCGCTGCACCCGCTCCTGGCAAAACCGAAGCAGGAAGTCGGGACGGTTACGCTGCTGCTGATCACCAGCGACCGGGGTCTGGCCGGGGCCTACAACAGCAACATCATGCGTGTTGGACGGCGCTTTCAACAGCACATCGGCAAGCCAGTGCGCTGGGTAGCTCTGGGCCGCAAAGGGCGCGATATGCTCCTGCGCACTAAGGAGAACTTGATAGCCGAATTTACCGGTGTCCCCGCCGCGCTGCACATCCAGTACGTCAGGCCCATCGCCCGTATCCTCATGGACGACTACCTCAAGGGCCAGACCGACGAGGTCTACATCGCCTATACCGACTTCATCAACACCCTGACGCAGCAGCCTCGCATCCAACGCTTGCTGCCGCTGGTGCCAGGAGAAGCCGGTAAACTGGGCGGACAGCAGTATATGAAAGTTCAGCCGGCCTCGGCGGTCAAAATCCCTGACTACATCTATGAGCCGAGTGCCGAAGGCATCCTCAACGAGATCGTCCCGAAGTTCACCGAACTGGTGATCTTCCAATCGCTGCTGGAAAGCGTCGCCAGCGAACACAGCGCGCGAATGGTTGCCATGCGCAACGCTTCGGATAACGCCAAGTCCCTGTCCGAATCGTACACGTTAAGCTACAACAAGGCCCGCCAGGCGCTCATTACGAACGAAATTCTTGACATTGTGGGCGGCGTCGAAGCGCTCAAGAACACCTAGCCCCATCCCTAACCCTTCCCCCACAACGCAGGAAGGGCAGAGAACAGGAGAAAAATTGCAATCATGACAGACATGACCAAAGAAGCGGAAGGCGTCCTGGCGCAAATCCAGGGCGCAGTGGTAGACGTACAGTTCCCGGAAGGCTCAACCCTGCCCAATATCTACGATGCTGTGCGCGTGCCTCGCGGCGAGGGCCAGGACGACCTGATTCTGGAAGTCGAGAACCAGCTAGGCAATAGCCGTGTACGCACGGTCGCAATGGATACCACCGATGGTCTCTCGCGCGGAATGCCCGCCTATGGTACTGGCCGTCCGATCACCGTGCCGGTAGGCCAGGCGTCGTTGGGCCGTATCTTTAACGTGCTGGGCCGCCCCATTGACAACGTTGGGGCGGTAGAGAGTAATGTCTACTATCCCATTCACCGCCCCAAGCCCTCCTTCGAGAGCCTCACCACCTCGCCGGAAATGTTCGAGACGGGCATCAAAGTTGTTGACCTGCTCGTGCCGTTCACCAAAGGCGGCAAGATGGGCATCTTCGGCGGCGCAGGCACGGGCAAGACCGTGATCATTACCGAACTGATCCGTTCGGTGGCGCAGGAACATGCCGGTGTATCGGTTTTTGCCGGGGTGGGCGAACGTACCCGTGAGGGGACGCAGCTTTACTACGAAATGAAGGATACCTACAAGGTACTGGACAAGACCGTGATGGTCTTCGGCCAGATGAACGAACCGCCGGGCGCTCGTCTCCGCGTCGCCTTGAGCGCCCTGACGATGGCCGAATATTTCCGCGATGAAACCGGCGCCGACACGCTCCTCTTCATCGACAACATTTTCCGCTTCACGCA
>DATGFK010000489.1:0-4241 GCA_035309185.1 Aggregatilineales bacterium | reverse complement strand
CATGCGTTAAAGAGGGCAGTGAGATGTTATCCATGAGGGTGGAAAAGCTGCCCACGCCAACTGCACTCAGGATGATGAAGCGCCGTCCCAGGTAGCGGTAGCCCAGGATAAAAATCGGGATATTTAGGAGGATGGTCATGGCCCCGATGGGCAGCGCGAAAAGTTGATTGAGGAGGAGTGATGTACCCACCACGCCACCGCTCAGGAGCTTCGAGGGCACGATCAGCGAGCGGTAGGCAAACACGTTGACGATCTCCCCACAGAGGATGACCAGGGCGCGAACAGCAATTGAGACGAAGGCGCGGCGGTTGTCTTGCGTTAAGGCATCACGTTGTGTCGGATTCTTCGACGCACTGTCGGACGATGCTTTCAAGGGTTTTCACGTCCAGGTGGTTGTGTGCCACATTTTCGGGATAGACTACCAGATTTGGCCCCGCACCGCACATATCCAGGCAGGAGGCGATTTCCCAGCGAACCGGCCCTTTGGCGGCCCAGGCAGGCCCGCGTTCGCCCAGCAGTTCGGTCATTTTGTCGTAGAGCGGTTCGGCCTGGCCCCGCAGGTTACAATATTGTCCCATGCACAGTACCAGACGGCGTTTGCGCACAAGTTTGGATTGCTGGTCAGACACGATGTAGCCCTTGCTTTTGTTACACTCGTCTACATAGCCTATTCTAGCATCTAAGCGTAATTGCCTGGGCAAATTACCGGCGCATATCCTCCAATTCGATAGACCTGCGGCCCGATACTCTCTATAATGGGATTAACTTTCGCCGACCGTATCAATGAGAATGGATGTATGATTTACAAAGTGCTGATCGTTGACGATGACAAAGTAGGCGCTGATTCTATAGCCGACCTGGTGCGCTTACTCGGCCATGACGTACAGGTTGCTTACGGGCCACGAGCTGCCATCAGCCAGCTTGCACTCGTTACTCCGGACATCGTTTTTCTCGACATTAACATGCCGGGGATCAACGGGCTGGAGGTGTGCCGCTATCTGCGGCGTGACATCCGTACCGTTCAAACGCCGATCATCGTCATCTCGGCCAGTGAACAACCGGATGACCAAACGGCAGCGCTACGGGCTGGGGCGAACCAGTATCTTGTGAAACCCGCCATGATCGAAGACATCGAACGGGCCATCGCGAAGACTAACCCTGTGCTTAATAGCGAACCTTAGGGTTCAACGGGTGGCGCTGATGGGAACACAATCCAAAGGCAAACGTGGAGAGGCAGCGGCGGTCGCGGCCTTGCTCAAGGCGGGCTACGAGATCATCGCTCGCAACTGGCGCTGCGCGATTGGCGAGATTGACCTGATCGCCAAACACCGCCAGGACATCGTATTCGTGGAAGTCCGCAGCCGTTCCGACAGCCTGGATGCCGCTCTGGAAAGTATCAACACGCGCAAGCGCAATCGCCTGATGCAGTTGGCGCAGTTCTACCTCGATCAACACGGCCTGGAAGATTCCCCGTTCCGGATTGATGCTGTCGCTGTGGCCTTTGAGCCTGGCTCACGGACGCCCAAAGTCGAGATTATTGAGGATGCCGTTGGCTGGTAGGCAGCCGGTGAATGCCGTCATCGCCATTGAGGGGCCAACGGGCGCTGGCAAAACGGCACTGGCGGTGGCGCTGGCCGCCACCTTGCCCGTCGAAGTCGTCAATGCCGACAGCCGGCAGATCTACCGTGGCATGGATATTGGCACGGCCAAACCCAGCGCGGAGGAACGCGCCGCCGTGCCGCATCACCTGCTGGATATTGTCGCGCCGGACGAGACTCTAACGCTGGCACAGTACCAGGCACGCGCTACTGCTGCCATCAACGATATTCATGCCCAGAACAAACTGGTGCTCCTGGTCGGCGGCACCGGGCAATATATCACTGCTGTGCTGGAAGGCTGGCGCGCACCGGAAGTTGCCCCAAATGAAGCGCTGCGCTTAGAACTGGAAGCTTATGCAGCGGCGCATGGGCCGCTGGCACTCTTTGAGCGGCTGCGGATGCTCGATCTCCAAGCGGCGCAGCAGATGGATCCGTACAATGTGCGGCGAACGATCCGGGCGCTGGAGGTTTGTCTCTCAACCGGCCAGCCGTTCAGTGCCCAGCGCCGAAAGGAGGCGCCTGACTTTCCCGCGCTGGCAGTGGCGTTGACGATGGACAGGGAACTGCTCTATCAGCGCCTCGACGAGCGCATTGAGCGCATGATGGCGAACGGATTGTTGGAGGAAGTACGCGCTTTGCACGAACACGGTTACGATTGGCATTTGCCCTCTATGAGTGCTCTCGGTTATGCTCAATTGGGATCGTACCTTCGCGGCGAGTGCAGCCTGGAAGAAGCCGTAAGCGCCATCAAGCGCGAGACACGATCCTTTGTGCGGCGGCAGTATACGTGGTTTCGCAGGCATGGTGCGCCGCACTGGTTGGAAACGCCTGAGCCGCAGATCGTACAGCACCTGATCGAAGACTGGTTGGCCGGGCTGCGCGGGGTGACATGAGGATCGAGGGGAAACATGTATCGGTTACGTAATTCGTGGGAGAATTTCGATACGGAAGACCCGGTGGTGCGAGCCATTGCCATCGTTGCCCTGATCCTGTTCGTCATCTTCGTGACGCCCTATCTTCCGTTGCCTTACATCGCCAGTGGTGTTGGCTGCTACAACCTGGCCCTATCGAGGGCCACCGGCAGCAACCAGTCAATTCTCGGCTCCAACGCGACTTCAGATTCTTTGCGGCTGGAACTTGTGCCTAATCCCGTCAATTTGAACCAGAACGACACACTTAAGTTCGACGTACGTTTTATCAACAACAGCATGGCCCCGCTGACCCTGTTCTTGCCCCTTGATCAATACGCATTTCGTTACGATGAGCAAGAGGCTGGGCTGTTGTTCATCATCCAGGGAACGGATGGCAACTTGCGCGGCGAAGGCGGGGCCGCGCGTCCGCCGCTGTTCGACCCGCAAGTCTATTCGCTCAATGACTTGCACGTGCTGGCTCCCCGCCAGCGCTGCACCATCACCATCTCAATAGACCCGAACCGCCTGGCAGCATCCAACGTGACGCCGGGCCGCTACCGGATCATCGCCGTCTACCGTAACCAACTCAAAGGCGCACTGCCACCGGTCACCGCGCTCACGCCCACGCCGATATTTAGCGACGCCGGGGTCTGGACGGGCGAAGTTCGCTCCAACGAGATCGTGTTGAACGATGCGCTGCCACCGGGCAGTTAAGCGGGACTACTTCAAAAATCGCCGGGCACTGAACAGGCTAATATCGTGGGGCGTTGTGCCTATTGTTGCCAGGTCGCACAGAATGCTTCCGATGAGCGGCCCGAACTTGAAGCCATGCCCGGAAAAGCCCGCGCCAAAGACGATGTGCGGGTAGGCTGGATGGCGGTCAATGATGAAATGCTCGTCGGGAGTCATGGTATACAGACAGACGCGCGCTTCGCCAACTTGACCATCCCCGCGTGGAATATAGGCACGGACGAAGCTGCGTATGTGTGCAATATAATCTGCATCAGGTGTGCGTCTCACAGAATCTGGATCAGTTGGCTCTTCGCGGCGATGAACGGCGACCTTCAGGCCGGTGCCGTCTAAATCGGGCAGGCCATAGTGCCAGGGTGCTCCATGCGAAATGAAGATGGGGAAACGATCCGGCTTGAAGGCTGCGGCATCCTGTGGATGAAACAGGACAACTTCCTCGCGCGTTGGTTGTAAAGGCAGCTTGAGATCCAAATTCGCAAGCACTTTGCCTGCCCAGGGGCCAGCTGTGATCACCAGCGATCCCGCTTCGTATTGTCCGTCTGCCGTATGAACACGTACGGACTCGCGCAGCGGTTCGATCCCCGTAATAGGCGTATTGAAGCGCAGATCGGCACTATGCTTCTGCGCCAGCGCCGCCTGTGTCACAACGCAACGCGAGGCATACAGCGCCGCCGCGTCCGCCTGGAAAATCGCCCGCATGTGCGGAGGCAACTTGAACTGGGGAAAGCGCCGTGCAACTTCCTGCGGGGATAGCCAGTCAAAGGGAATACGGGCCGACTCCAGCGTCTGATGGAAGGCGGACAGGCTCGGCCAGTCAGGATCGCCGAAGTCCAGCCCGCCGGTGCGGATCATTAGGTCGCATCCGGCTTCATGTTCCAGGTCATGCCACATGCCGAAGGCCAGCTTTGCCATCTCGACGTAGGTAGGGTGATCGTAGGCGTAGCGGATGATGCGCGACTCGCCGTAGGAACTGCCCATCCGG
>DATGFK010000488.1:0-3471 GCA_035309185.1 Aggregatilineales bacterium | reverse complement strand
CGCATCTGGGATCGCAATCGTATCGGATACCAATGCGGATCGCTGGAATACCGTTTGAAGGCCGCTCAGATCGAGAACTAAATGGGTCTTGAACCCAAGAAGGTGGACATTCTCGGCTGCGCAAGCGATCTCTTTGACATGCTTCTGGCCGTAGCGAAACGTAATCACGGCTGGATCGCGATGTTCACTCTTGACGAGATAATGGAGCAGCGTAACGCTGTCCATCCCGCCGCTGACGATCACAACACTATCGGGCATAACCCTCCTACCTACTTCCAATAGACCACGATTTTAGCATAGGACCGTGCTGTTCGTGCAGCAAACGTTCGGTCAGTTCCTTAGAATCTTCGCCGTTTTGCCTGTCTTTCGGTACTATCTGTAACTATCCTCATAGAACTATCCAGTCCCCGGTTTTAATCGTCCTTAAAACTTAACTGGTATAGTCCTTATATCCATATCCCTGCCAAATCTGTGATGCAATCGGCCTATCTTTGCGATACCGATGGGATCCGCCGCAGCCTGGCAGATTCGTTGGCTTAAATGTTGTACTGGAACAGGAACTGAACCCAAATTGGCAATTGTAACGACTACGGAAATTGGACAATCCTTCGGCGACGTAGACCTTTTTCGCAACGTGACGGTCAGCGTCGAAGCAGACAGCAAGATTGCCCTGGTTGGGCCGAACGGTGTTGGCAAGACCACGCTGTTACAGATCATGGCAGGCATGGCGCAGCCGACCACCGGCAAGGCCGCGATTGCGCAGCGGACGCGAGTCGGCTATCTGCGGCAGGAGGCGCTACGAGCCTTTACAGAGCGCGGCAATGGCCTCTATGCCGAAATGATGACCGCCTTCGCCGCAGTGCAGGCGCAAGAAGCCCGTATGCACGAGATCGAAGTGCTGATGGGCGAAGGCCACTTCGAGGACGCTCTGATGGAAGAATACGGCACGCTCCAGGAGCAGTTCGAGGCGGCGGGCGGTTACGACTACGAATACCGCATCAAGCAGGTTTTACAGGGACTCGGCTTCGACGAGTCATCGTGGGCGACGCCGCTGGCACAGTTGAGCGGCGGGCAACAGACCCGCGCCCTCCTGGCTCGCCTGCTGCTTGAAAAACCCGACTTGTTGATCCTGGATGAGCCAACCAATCATCTCGACGTGGAAGCGTTGGAGTGGCTGGAACAGATGCTTCGCAACTGGGAAGGCGCGGTGCTCATCGTCAGCCATGACCGCTACTTCCTGGATAAAGTGGTCAATACGGTCTGGGAGATGAGCAAGATCGGCGTCGTAACGTATCGTGGCAACTACAGCGCCTACCTGAAGCAGCGCCAGGAACGTTGGGAGCGCCACCAGAAAACTTACGAAGAGGAAAAGGCACGGCTGGAAGCCGAGATGGACTACATCCGGGTCAATATTTCCAACCGCAATCCGGAACTGGCACAGGGCAAGCTGAAGCGCGTAACCCGCGATCTGGTCGCCATCGAACAGGTGGGCCTGATGCGCTTCCGCGACAAGAGCTGGTCTGAGATGGGCCTGGGCCGCCAGCGTTCGATGACCGTAGAGGAAGCCGGACGGGCCGTGCGATCCCTGAAAGGGCCGGACGACGATCTGCCAAAGCTGAACATGCGCCTTCAGAGCAGCCACAAGGGGGAACAGATCGTGCTACGGGCAACGCCATTGCAAATCGGTTATCCTGGCAAGCGCCTGTTCAGCACCGACCAAATTGAACTCCATCGTCTGGAAGTCGCCGCGTTGATTGGTTCCAACGGCGTAGGCAAGACCACTTTCCTGCGCACCATCATGGGCCAGGTCGAGCCTTTAGCCGGAAACCTGAAGCCGGGCGAGAACGTGAAGATTGGCTATTTTGCCCAGGCGCACGACTCGCTCAACCCAGAGAACACGGTACTGGACGAACTGCTACGTCACAAAGAATTGCCAATGCCGGATGCTCGCAAGCATCTCGCGCAGTTCCTGTTCCGCAAGGATAGCGTCTTCAAACAGATCAGCATGTTGAGCGGCGGCGAGCGTGGACGGTTGGCGCTGGCGATCCTGGCGCTGGAAGGCGCTAACTTCCTGTTACTGGACGAGCCAACGAACCACCTGGACATTCCTGCGCAAGAAGTGTTGCAAGAAGTGCTCGAAAACTTCGAGGGCACGATCCTGCTCGTGTCGCATGACCGTTATCTGGTGGATCGCCTCGCCACGCAGATCTGGAACCTGGAAGGTGGGCATCTTCAGGTGTTCGATGGAGACTATCAGCAGTTCCTGACCTCCCGGAATTTGGAAGCGCAGCCAGCCCGTTAGACGTTTAGACGAAGGGCCTGCGCAAGTCCGAATGTCAGGTTGCGAATCTCAGGCGCTGTCAAGCTGGCGTTGCGGTAAGTCTAACGGCAGCAGGGCGGGACGCGCACAGGTGCTTTTCACGTTGACATGTGCGCCGCTGGCGGATGCGTCGCCAATGGCGTGCATCACGTCCAGCACGTGATAGGCCAGTTCGCCGTTGGCCCGGTTCGGGCGACCATAGGTCAGCGCATAGGCCAGGTCAGCCACGCCGACGCCGCGCCGCGTTTCTTTCGGATAGACGAGCGGTATATCGCTCCATTCCTTTTCTCCGGCGCGCAGCAGCCGCACGATATGATCCCCGCCGTTCGGATCGGGCACGCTCAACGATCCCTCGGAGCCATAGACTTCCATCTTCGGCAGATGATGGCCCCACACGTCAAAGCTAGTGATCAATGTGGCGACGGGGCCACTGGCAAAATCCAGCACGCCGCCGATGTGCGTCGCAGTGTGAACCGGAAGATGCTGTCCATTCCCGGCGATCCGTTCGGGGAACGTGGTTCGCGCCGATCCACTGACGCGCGCGACAGGGCCAAGCAGGTTGACCAGGCACGTCAGATAATACGGCCCCATATCGAACAGCGGCCCGCCGCCGACTTCGTAATAAAAGCCAGGGTTGGGATGCCAGCGCTCTGGCCCGTGATTTGCCATAAATCCCACGGCGGCCACCGGCTCGCCGATAACGCCATCGTCAATGAGTTTGCGGCAGGTCTGGTGCGCGCCGAACAGGAAGGTATCCGGCGCGCAGCCGACGCGCACGCCCTTTGCTTTGGCGGCGGCCAGGATGCGCTCGCCGTCCTCGCGCGTCACGGCCAGGGGCTTCTCGGAATACGGATGCTTCCCGGCGGCGATGATTGCCAGGCCGACTTCGGCGTGGGCACGTGGAATGGTGATATTCACGACGATCTGAATGTCGGGATCGGCCAGCATTTCGCCAACCTTGTACAGTTTGGGAATAACATATTTTTCGGCAGCCGCCTTGGCTTTCGGCATATCAATGTCCGCGATGGCGACGAGATCGAGAATATCGTAATCGCGGCAGCCTTCGATGTACGCGGAACTGATATTGCCTGCGCCGATGATGCCGACTTTAATTTTTGTTTCCACGGGCCAATCCTTTTGAGATCAGGTTT
>DATGFK010000487.1:0-5440 GCA_035309185.1 Aggregatilineales bacterium | reverse complement strand
GAATACTCGTGAGAATAAACGTGAGTAGCTTTTGTTGCCGTACCGTCAATGGTTCTTGCACAAAAAATAAATACCACACAGATGAGTGGTGTGCCAAGAAAAAAGTGTCAGGCCCAAGCGAACGCGACGTGGTAATTGACCGCTACGGACAGGGTATAAACGGCGTGGGCACCCCCGGAGGTGCAGTCGGAACTGGTGGAAACATCGAAAGCAGAAGCGAATCGGTCGCCGATGTGCTGCCGTTTATTTTCTCTACCCACTCTACATGCCCATCGAGAAACAGGTAGTTGCCAGCGAACGGATTTGAATTCATATGTTTCGAATGCGGCTGATACCGGGCTGTGTCAGACGGACTGGGACTGGTCATAAACGGAAAGGAATTCTGGTCAACACCACTCTGCTGCACAGTCGGCTGTATCGCCGGGGAGGAATCCGATAAAAACTCACCCACAATCGCCACAGCGGTATTCGTCAAATAGGGACACGTCAGGCGTGACCCGCCAATCCAGTAGTTACCAGGGCTGCTATCATAGTCGGTTGGATTTACATTATTGCCTTGTCCAACAACCATCCCATAGGAACACGCTGTGATTGTCACCGAATTTTTGACAAAGGGCTGCCGCCTGTCGTTGGGACACACAAAACCTTTCGGAGTGATGTACCCGCGGGACACGAGAATGTAAGGCCAGGTCATGGGCCGTGATTTTGATATCGAGGTGTCCCAATTATTATCGGCCGTAGGCGTATGGTTTTGGAAGTCGCTGGCATAGTTCATGATCGCCAGCCCAATCTGCCGAAGATTGCTCGCGCAAGCCACGCGTCTTCCCTTCTCACGCGCGCTATTAAGCGCTGGCAACAACAGCGCCGCCAGCACGCCGATGATTGCAATCACCGTCAGAAGTTCAATCAGTGTAAAACCGCCAACCCGTCTTGGCTTGATAGCCTGCATTAAGTTCCTCTTACACCCCACAAAGTCTTTCGTCAACAACGACGTTTTTGTAGGGCGGCCATTTTGGCCGCCATAATTCGGACCGCCGGGCGCGCCGCCTACTGCGTCCGCCGAATCCGATAATATCGCGTCGGAATATTTGTCGCCCCGCCAGTATCCAAATAGTTCGTGATCGAGGGGCCAAACGGGCCCGCGATGTCCTGAAGGATGTTCGTGCTATACCCGCTCGTTCCGCCATTGCCCGCCTGTACGAAATAATTCCCCCCACCAACAGGAACCCATGTAATCGAGACGTCTGCCGTATTCCGCACAATCGACGTGATTTGGAATCCTCCTGACGGCGGTGGTACGATCAGGCTCAGCGAAAGGTTGACTCGTCCGACTACACTTGTGGTATCGATCATACAAACGGTGTTCGAGGGCACGATACCAACAGTCAATCCGTTATTGGCTAAAGTCCCGCCGTACGTGAACAACGTATAGCCGTTGGTCGCTGTGAAACCCCCTGCATCAACTACATTGAGCGTGCCGCCCAACGTCAGGTTCGTGGCAACTGCTACGGGAATGCTGTTGGTCCCCAAAGCAAAGACCAAAACCGCGTTGTTGGAAACAGCCATGGTTTTCACCACCAGTGAGGAATTATTGATCTGCAACTGCCCGCGCGTGCCGATGGTTAACATGTTGGTGATACTCAATGGGGCCGGCACTGAAGCGAGGTTCATGTTGGTGAGACTCAATGTGTTCGTCCCCGTCACGCCCCCTGCCACCGTAAGATTGCTAATCGTCAATTCGTCAGGAGCGCCGTCCACGGTAACGTCGTCGATGCTCACCGTTTTGCTGGTATTGTTCGTGATGAAGTCGACCGCATCCGTGATCTGGGGAGCAACACCAAGAGACCAAGCGGTATCATGATCCCAAAAACTGGTACCAGCAATCCAACTGTTGGTCGTACCAGCCCGAACGCTTGCTGCGACGAAAATGACGCCGACGGCAATGAAAGTCCTGATTCCCATGTTGTCCCTTTTCCCAATGTAGCTGCGGCTCAAATGCTCTGAACACCCCCCACTCAGCAGATGCATACAGTACACCAGAAAAGATGCCGTGCGTCAAGAACTCTCATGAAGTTCTTGACACTTTTGTGAATACCATGTAAATACAGGGAAGGTACTGAGTATGGAATTTGACTGGTCAGATCCACCCTTCAACCCCAAGGATTCTCCGACCATCCGGGAGATCGAAGAGTCCTTTGAAGACCCCCTCGGCATCCGCCTGATTCCTGACTCCGCCCGGTTCGCTAAAGAATCCCGTGCTTTTTGCCTTGGCCGAACGCTCACCGGACGTGGTATTTTCAACGTCTACCGCTCCGATGGCAAACAGATCCGCGTGATCGGTTCCAGATCAATGACCGAAGAAGAAGAATATTTCTACGACAGAAAGGTCTCCGAATGGACCTCCTAACGAAAAACGTAGAACCGGCGTCCCGCCCGTTTGCCGTCCTCGTTGAACAGCGCGTCTCGCCTGTTTGTCGTATCCCACTTTGGAGGGCCACGCTTCGTCGTGGCCGCTTCTCAATCGTTACGGACGCGACGGAGCGCGTCCCTCCATACCGACAAATCAGGACGAAGATGATCCTATGAACCTCGTCACCGAATGGGAAGAAATCCCACAGTTCACCTGCGAGCACGACGAAGCCAAATTCTGGCTCATGCACCGGCTCGACTCCAAGCTCATGGCCCAATCCATCGCGGGCAACGATCAATCGGAGTCCACCACCATCACCCTGCGCATGGATCCGCGCATGCTCGCCCGCATCAAACGTCTTGCACGTTCGCGCTATCTCAATTACCAAAGCATGATGAAACAGTGGATCAGCGAACGCATGGAGTCCGAACTCCGCGATCGGGGTAACAGATGAACCGTAAGACCGACTGTAGCGGCGGTCTACGACCGCTGAAATCGATCAGAAATCGACGATACCGCGAGGCCGCCTTCACCCTCATCGAATTAATGGCCGTCATCGTCATCATCATGATTCTTGTGGGCATTGTCGTCAGCGCGGCCAAGTATGCCCAAACCAAAGCTGCCCGCTCGCGGACGCAGTCCGAAATGGCGGCGATGGAAACGGCACTGGAAAGCTACAAAAATGACAATGGAGCCTATCCGGTCGGAGATAGTTCTGCCACCAGTTCGATTTCGGTCTATATGGCCCTAGCTGGCGGCCCGAAGACGTACATACTGTTCAAGCCTGTCCAGCTTCAGACCAATGTCGTGTGGAATTCTGATGTCATTATCGACGCTTTCGGCAAGCCCTATTATTACCAGTATCCCGGCGTGAGCAACGCACCCGGCTTCGACTTGTGGAGCGCAGGACCAGATGGACAAACCAATACGCCCGATGACATTGTCAATTGGAGGCAACAATGATGAACGAGGTATCCCGCATGCAAACGTCCCCAAAATCAAACCGTGCGTTCACCCTGATCGAATTGCTGACCGTCATCGCGATCATAGCCATTTTGGTGGGGCTGCTGTTTCCCGCCATCAAGAGTGCGATGCTCAAAGCGGAGACAACCAAGGCGCAGGTCCAGATCTCAAATCTGCAGACGGCGTTCAAATCCTACTACACCGAATACGGCCATTGGCCGGTTGGTGACACGGTGAATACAAATAACACATATACTGTGGACACGAATTTCGTCGCCCTTCTCCAAGGCTCGCAAAATACGGCCAGCTTAACTGGCGGCGGCGCGCTGCCTCCATTCTCCCCTGTCGCCACTTCGACACTCCAGGGCAATCCACGCCAGATACACTTTCTTGAATTCAAGCAGGCAGAAATCGACCCGAAACTTGGCTACGTCGATCCGTGGAAAACACCATACTACTGCAAGTTCGACGTTACCTATGCGAACGACGTCAACGATCCTTTTAGCAGTGCGTCTCCCGCAAATAAGATAAAGGCCGGTTTTATCATTTGGTCGGCTGGCCCGAATGGCCAATACGACGCCTCGGACACCCCCACTGGCCCTTCTCTGCCCAACAAGGATAATCTAAAGAGCTGGTAAAATCTCATGAGGACGCAACGCGAGAATGGATTCACGCTGGTCGAAATGCTGACGGTCCTCGTCGTCATTGTCATTCTGTCAGGGATCACCCTCACCGCGATGCACAACATCGGCCGATCCACCTCGCTGCATTCGGCCTCCCGCCAAATAGCTGACCAAATCAACCGGGCGCGGAATTATGCGTTGGTCAACGGCACCTATGTATACATGGTTGTGGCCACGGATCAGACAACCAGCAATCCCAACTACCCGTTCACGTCATTCGGTTTCTGCGTCGGGGCCGTCAGCAATGCCACCAACATCGGGAACCCCTTGTCCAATGTAAAATACGTGGAGCCCATTCAATCCCTGCCCCCGGGAATCGTCTTTAGCAACTATGTTGTTAACGTCGGCTCTGCCAGTGTCTCTTTTCCCAATAGCGGAACCATTACGCAGCCGGCCTGGGTCGTGACGTTTACTTCCACCGGCCAGATCCTTCCGTTGACACGCACCCCGCAGTTCTTTGTGCACCGCGGAACCTACAACCCTGTCCTGATGAAGCCGGTCCGGACCGAGCTCAACTACGATAAAATCGAAATCAATACATTAATTGGGAAGCCAATTGTTTCTTATTTTTAGATCGGAGCAGATGCAGACCGACAGTCATATTGCGAAGACAAGCGAGGCGAGTCGCTTAAGGCGTACATCAACATCCTGTTCTGCGTTCACGTTGGTGGAAACCATTCTGGCCCTTGCCGTGATGGCCATTGGACTGCTCGGAACTCTTGTACTGTTCCCCGTGGGTTTGGACGCGACCCGCACCGCCTCCGATAACACGGAGGTGGCTACAATCGCCGCGGAGTATATCGGCAAATTCCAGCAGGCCGCCTTGTACTCTAGCGGTTACATAAATGGTGGGACGAACCAAGATGTTTTTGCGCAAGCCGACTCTTACCCAATCATCACGAATGATACCGGTGCTTACTATTTCGGACATATATCGGTTAGGAATGCGGGCTTCCCCGCAAGTTTCTCTCAGATAAGTTATAACATTGCGGGTATTCCCACGAATACGATCAGTCGCGTCACCATCGAATTGTGGCGACGGGGCGCCAACACGAATACGTTCGTCACGGAGGTTGCGCGTTATGCGTTGCCCTGATGAGTTGAGCAGCCCGAGCGCAATTTTTGGTTCGAAGCTGCGACTCAAAGCTTCGATCTTGAGGACTGTCTCCTTCACGCTTGTTGAATTACTTACGTCAATGGCCATTCTTCTGACCATTGTGTTTATTCTGTTTTCGGCCTTCAATTCAACCAGCAACCTCGCGAGCCTGAACGCGCGCAGAGTTGAGCTTAACCAAATTGTACGCGCAGTCCTGGATCAGATTTCACGGGACTTCCAGCGGGCGGCGAGCCTGAACGGCGTGGTGAGTATGTACTCGGGGACCGG
>DATGFK010000486.1:0-4364 GCA_035309185.1 Aggregatilineales bacterium | reverse complement strand
TTGCGGAGCGCCTGGCTCATGAGCCGGGCTTGCAAACCGACATGGCTATCGCCCATCTCGCCTTCGATTTCGGCCTTTGGCACGAGCGCAGCGACGCTGTCCAGTACGACTACGTCCAGCGCGCCCGAACGCACCAATGATTCGGTGATCTCAAGCGCCTGTTCTGCGGTGTCAGGCTGGGCAATGTACAGGTTGTTCACGTCCACGCCGATCCGCTCGGCATAGCCGGGATCGAGAGCGTGCTCCATATCTACAAACGCGCAGATACCGCCGCGCGCCTGCGATTCGGCGATGGTATGCAGACATAGGGTCGTCTTGCCAGAACTTTCAGGTCCATAGATTTCGGTAACACGTCCGCGCGGAATGCCGCCTACACCCAGGGCAATGTCCACTGCCAGGGACCCGCTGGGGATGACGCTGACCTGCAAATGGTTGGCGTCGCCCAGGCGCACGATTGTGCCATCACCGAAGCGCTTGGTCAGTTCGGAAAGCGTCTTTTCAAGGGCCTGATTGCGCGCGGTATCCTGGCCGTCTTTGGCTTCCCTGGCTTCCTTCGCTTCGCTGTTTTCCTTAGGCTGTTTTGGTTCTTTCGGCTCTCTTGCCATGTTATTCCCCACCCCGTCGTCACGGAACTACTTAGAACTATTGTTCTGAGGATACCTCCGTAACGGAGGAAAGTCAAGTAGAAAAAGTGCTTTGAAGATTTACGATCTTCCGCGAAGCCCCAGCGCGAGAAGGCTAATGCCTGCCAGCGCGTAGCCTGCCAGGCCCAGGCTTTGCTCGTGGTTGATGTACAACAGTGTGGCAGCCAGGGTTAGCGTGGCAAAAACCATGCCGAAGACCATCTGGCTGGTCGAGGATTCTATGCGTGAAATTTGCCTCTTTACGTTTTCATCGAGGGTCATCTTGACCGACAGTTCACCCCGGTCGGCGCGGTTCAGAACGTTGTCGGCCAGCGCAGGAAGTTTGTAAAGCCTTAAGGCAAGGTCGCGCGCCAGTTTTGAGCCGATCTCAATGCGGCCCCGCGTCGCCGCCAGCGAATCGCCACCCAGCGCGGCCTGCGTGCGTTCACTACTTTCGCTCAGTAAACTCTGAGTAAAGGGCTGCATCTCGCGCCAGGGATCGAAGGCCGGATCGAGTCCGGTACACATCCCGCTCAGGATACCCACGGCACGGCTCAGGTAAATGAAATCCTGGGGCATCTGGAAAGGCATGGAGAGTAACAGATCGCTAAATTCTTTGGCGATGCGGGTCATATCTTCCATAGGCAAGTTCGCCAGTTCCGTCATATTGAGGCCCCACACCTTGTCAAACACGACGCGGGTGGCTTCCTCTACTCGTTCGAGGTTCGTGTCAGGCAGCAGCACGCCTAGTTTGACGTAACTGGCAACCAATGCCTTCGCATTCTGGGTGGCGACGGCGATCAGCGTTTCACGAAGTCCCTCCTGCAACTGGGGTGTCAGGCGGCCCACCATGCCAAAATCCACAAAAACCAGGTAAAAGGGCCGTTCCGCCTGTTCAGCTTTGCCGTTATTGTTCTCGTCGTATGGCAACGGGTACACGAACAAATTCCCCGGATGCGGATCGGCGTGGAAGAAGCGAACGTCGAAGATCTGGTGCAGGTAGCAAGTCAACAAACGGCTGGCGACAGCCCTGCGACTAACTCCGGCCTGTTCAATGCCCTTGTAATCGTTGATCTTGATGGCGGTCACGTCTTCCAGCGTGAGGACAAGCGCCGTGGTGTATTTGAGGTACACGCCCGGCACGTAGATTCCGTGATCGTCCTTAAAGATAGATGCAAAGGTCAGGGCGTGATCCGCTTCGGCCAGGTAATCGAGTTCTTCCCACAACACGCGGCTGAATTCGCCCAGCAATGCGGGAACGTTGGCCCGCCGCCGGATGAAACTGAAGCGCATTGCCAGTTGGGCTACCGCATCCAGAGCCGTCAGATCGGTATGCACAATGTCGTTGATGCTGGGACGTTGCACCTTCACGACGACACGTTCGCCCCCTGGCAACTGGCCCCGGTGTACCTGCCCAAAGGATGCTGCGGCGACAGGCTCCGGGTTCAGCCAGGCGAAGCGTTCGGCAATCGGCCCGATCTCATGCTCGATGGTCGTCTTGATATAGTCGAAAGGGACAATCGGAACCTGATCTTGTAGCCCGGCCAGTTCATCTGTTATCTCCGGGGGCAGCACATCAACGCGACTGGACACGAATTGGCCCAGCTTTATCATCACGCCGCCCATATCCACCGCGAGCGATCTGAAGCGCCGCGCTTCCGCCCGATAGCGTCGTGTCCGTCCCGGCGCAACGAATCGTTCGCCCAGCACCCTGCGCAGCAGCATCTCCCATAGGATCGTCCGGCTGAACAAGAAAATGAAAAACAGGAGAATTCGGCGGTAGCGGCCCGTCTTCAGCTTGTATTCGCGGTGTGCTCTATCTGGCGCGACATGGCGCCCGGCATGATCCTCTCCATTTACAACATGATCGCCATGCGGCGCCTCGGCTTCTGCCTCGGGCATCGGGCCGAGGGGCACGCCAAATGCAATGATGGGGTCAGGCTTTGGCGATGAAGTGGATGTTGAGGGCGGCTTCTTCAAATTTTGCATCGCCAATTTCCAATTTCCATAGCGCATAAGGCAGGACAATATTGCGCCGGTAAGGCCCGACGCGCAAGGTCAACTCATCGGCGGATCGGTACACGTCCAGGTCGCCTTTTTCGGCAAAAGGCAGTGGAACCCTGAGCCGGTACCCACCCAAATCGTCCGGGATGATCTGATGGGTCATGCCTTTGAACATCACCTGGGCAGGGTTGGTGTCTTTATACAGGCTGTCGGCCAACCGGCGCAGCGAATCCAACCCGATCACGTCGCGGTTGAACATCGGCGCACGCAGCATCGGCAATTCGCCAAAGGCTTCGCCGATCAATTTGATATTTTCCTTCTGTAAATCCTTCCACTGCGCGAAGTAAGGATCGGTTACCTCGTCGGGCAGAATGCGGTTGCAGATAACGGCATCGGTGGCGTAGCCATAAAGGTTGAGGTACGTGTACGTGCGCTGCGTCTCCTTGATGACCATCTTTTCCGGATTGATCACCAGGCGCAGGCTGCTGAGTTCGGGATCGGTCAGCAACACGCGCACGTGATCCAGGGTCTTAAACAGCGATTCGATGGTCTCAAAAGCCTCTTTGTTGGGCAGGTCGGCCCCCATCAGCGGTTTGGCGATAGGCCGCAAAATCCTGGCGGCGCCGCGAGTCAGGCTCAAGACGCGCTCGAACCACCAGCGAGTCACGTCCGGCAAACTGAGCAGGCGCAGTGTTTCTGCCGTCGGCGCGGCGTCCACGACCAGCACGTCAAAATTACCTTCCTGGACGTACTTGTTGATCCACAGCAGGTGCGCGCCTTCTTCCAGACCGGGTAGGATCGTGACTTCTTCGGCCACGATGTCCTTGACCCCTCGCGCGGTAAACAACGCGACCATGTAACGCTGGAAAGATCCCCAGTATTTGTCCATCGAGTAGCGGGCGTCCACTTCCTGCGCCCACAAATTCTTTTGCAATTCCACCGGCTCCGGGCCGATCTCTACGTCAAGCGAGTCGCCCAGGCTGTGCGCAGTGTCGGTGCTGATCACAATCGTGCGCAGCCCCATTTCGCTGCATCGCAGCGCCGTTGCCGCAGAAATACTCGTCTTACCAACCCCACCTTTGCCGGTGTGGACAATAATTCGCATAGCTTGCCTGACCTTTTGTTGGTTCCAGTTGATTCAGCATGTTTCAACTTTTACTACGCCAACACGCGGCCAAAGTTGCAACGAAACCGTTGCTCCTAATCCATTCCCCAGACGCGGATCAGAGTTTTAACGGCCCGCGTCAGTTGATTGAGTGTATCCGAACGTCGCTGCAAGACGACGACACGGTCTGGCATCTGCTCGTCCTTGAGCGCCGCGAGCCGCGTCGCATCGGCAAGCACCAGGAGCGGGATCATGGCGAGTTGAGCCTGGCTGTCGGTGTGTTGTATTTCCAGCCAGCGCAGCGCATCCACATTCGTCGTGGGGTCATCGTAAACGATGATGATGCACGGTTTATGTTGCCGGGCCAGTTTTAACGCATCTGAATAGTTGGTCGCAGTCAGGACTTCATAACCTTGCGACGTCAGACGATCTCCGTAGAGATCGAGAAGATTGCCGGTATTACTGATCTCAAGAATGTATGTGCGCTGAACGTCCTGGCGAGGTTGTCGGATCGGTATGGCGCTCATCGAATCTCCTGTCCTGATCTCCCGCCGGATCAGTTCCGACGGCTATTATTGCGGTACAAACTCTCTCGGCGGCGTGCTCATTTTGACAGACTGGATCACCTGATC
>DATGFK010000485.1:0-3976 GCA_035309185.1 Aggregatilineales bacterium | reverse complement strand
CCGCCGCGCGATCACGTCGGCGACAGTAGGCAGGCGCAGGCGTTGAATCCTGGCGCCGGTTGTCCGCTCGATTAGATTGAGCAACCGCCGTTCGCGTGGCGTGACCAGGGTAATGGCACAGCCGTCGCGCCCAGCACGGCCTGTCCGTCCGATCCGATGGACGTAGATCTCCGGGTCGAGAGGGATATCATAATTGATCACATGCGAGACGTGTTCGATGTCCAGGCCGCGCGCCGCAACGTCGGTAGCGACCAGCAGTTCAGCCTGCCCCGTACGGAAGCGACCCATCACGCGATCACGCTGCGCCTGGTTCAGGTCGCCATGAAGTGTTTCGGCAGGATAAGCCCGTCCTGTGAGGCGCTCGCCCAGCGAATCGACTTCGCCCTTCGTGCGGCAAAAGACGATAGCGGAAGTAGGCGTCTCAAAATCCAGGATTCGCCCCAGCACCTCGAATTTATCCCGCGCACCCACTTCGTAGTAGACCTGCCGGATGGATGGCACGGTCAACTGTTCCGATTGAACGACGATTCGTTCGGGGTTCCGCATGTATTTCTTGGCGATCTGCGCGATTTGGTTGGGAATCGTAGCTGAAAAAAGCGCCGTCTGCCGCGTTTCAGGCGTCTCTTGCAAGATCGACTCGATGTCTTCGACAAAGCCCATCGCCAGCATCTCGTCGGCTTCGTCGAGGATGACTACACCAACTTGTCCGAGTTTCAAGGTGCCGCGCCGGATGTGATCCTGTATGCGGCCCGGAGTCCCCACAACAACCTGTACGCCCTGTTTCAGCGCGCGCAGTTGGCGGTCAATGGGCTGTCCGCCATAGACCGGGAGCACCGAAGTATGGTGATATTTTCCGTAGGAGTGGATAGCCTCCGCCACCTGTACCGCCAGTTCGCGCGTCGGAGTCAGGACAAGTGCCTGTGGCGAAGCGCTCTCCGGCTTCAGTTTCTCGATAATCGGGAGTGCGAAGGCTGCCGTTTTACCCGTTCCGGTCTGCGCCTGTGCGATGACGTCCGCACCGGCCAGCATCCGGCTGATCGTCTGTGCCTGGATAGGAGTCGGTTCTTCATAGCCCAGATCGCTGATCGCCTTGAGGGTTAATTCCCCCAGGCCAAGTTCCGCAAAATTACTGATAGGAGCCATCCTTTTATTGCAATTAATCGTATCTACGCCTAGCGTAAGATTAGCGCAAATGCCGGTACATTGCGAAGGTCTTGGAAGTCGGACTGCCCGCGCGGACGCCAGGAGTGCGGTCGCTACATCATCTCGTCGTGGGTGCGTCTTTGTGCGCGCCTGGTAGGACAAAATAGAATGTGCTTCCCTTGCCGATTTCGCTGTTTACACCGACTTCGCCATCAAGTTTTTCGATGATTCGACTCACAATTGAGAGACCGATGCCATGCCCTTCCGCATCCCGTTCAGACAGACGGCTAAATTCTCGAAACAACTTTGACTGTTCATCAACTGTCAGGCCATGCCCGTTGTCCTGGATCGAAAAATGAACATGTTCATTTTTTGTTTCTGCGCGGATCTCGATTTCGGGCGGTGTTCCACCGTATTTGATGGCATTAGAAAGCAAATTGACCCAGACTTCCTCGATCCATGCAGCGTAGCCCAGGGCAACCGGCCACTCGGTCTGAACTGTCACTTTAGCCCCACTGTCTTTGAGGAACGGCTCCATACGATGAAGCGCTTCCTTCACTATCTGTTCCATATCCAGCGGCGTGATAGCAACTGTAGACTGTGTTCTGACACTCGACAGCAGCAGGAGTTCGTCAATAATGGCGCGCATCTTGAAACTTGTTCTTCTGACCTGAGCCAGAGCTTCGAGCCGTTCAGAATCGGACAGCGGCTGCTCTGGATCAAGGATCATGTCAGTGTATCCCGCGATGATGGCGATGGGATTCTTGAGGTCGTGGGCAACCGTATGAGCATACGCATTCAGGTCCGCGATAAGCTGTTCCCGCTCAGATTCTGTTGCTTTGCGCTGGGTAATATCCTCCAGCCACAACAAATGGCCCACGGGACGTTTCCCGGCGGCGTCGAGGGGGTAAAGCCTGCCCTCAAAATAACGCTGCGTGCCCATGCTTGAAACTGTAACGACCTCCGTGATCTCGTCGTGGCCGTTATATCGGTTAAACATGTTGGCAGTCGCCGGGAAAATCACCTGAACTGCTTTGCCGATGGATAGCAAGAGTGCAGTCTCTGCCAGGCCAAGCGCCGCCGGGTTCATGGTGACAATGCGGCGCTGGGGATCGAGCACAATGACCGCTGAATGCAGACCTGCAATGATCCCACTGGAAGCGATGGGCAAGATGTTAAGAAATCGGAATGAGAACAACGCCCAGGTGATCAGTACACTGCGGAAAATGATTTGTAGGGTCAGTGGCCGAACAGTAAATGCGTAGACCTCACCTGAGTTGGAGAGTGACGGGATCGTGATGAAACCCGTGAATAGAGTGATGGCGAAGAGGATGAGCACCTGCCACCGAAATGGTGGATGAACCTGTAAGCTTTGAATCCCCAGGATGATAAGCAGGACAATGTATAGACCAAACGCATAGACCAGGCTTAAGGTCAATACAGGGCCGTTCACATAGTGTTCATAAACAAGGGTCCCCTGACGTTGGATACTGTACCCCAGCGCAAACCAATCTCCGAAATGGCTGCCCAGTGCGACAATAAGGGCGAACAATGGAAAAATACAAAATATCCAGAAACGGCGCGGCGCCAGCCAGCGCTTATACCCGGCAAAATCCAGGATAAACAGAGTAAAAGTTGTGACCATTAAAAGATTCAAGACAACGCGCAGTTGGAGCGAAAAGAGTGCAACCTCCGCTGTCGGGCTAAAAATTAAGAGAAGCCCACATAGGGCATACAATGCACTAAATGCCGAGTTGGCGGCAAATGTGCGAGCGCCAGCTATTGCTCTGCGCTGCCAGGAAAAGATTGTCGCAAATAAGGCCGTTCCAAACGCGATAATCAGGATGACCAGATAAACAGGGCCAGTGACTTCCATGTGAATGCTCCTGTGAGCCGTGGCAACCTCAACTATATCCTGAGTCCAGGAACAATTATCCTCTATTTGTGCACGGGACGGGCATTGATAAAGAGATTAGATGTGCTGTATGTCTTAATACACAGCTAAAATTTGCCGCGAAGGGATGATACCGATGGCCTACTGCTGTCGGTTGCAGCGCAAAACCAGTCAAGGGCCTTCATCTCACGTCGCTGCACCCTCTGCGCCCCGCCCGTGAATACCTTTACCTTTAGCCGTACTGCGAGCGCCCTGCCATGCCTGCCACAGCGCCGCAAGGTTGTCGAACACGCCATCGGGCCTGGCCTCTGCCGTGTCTACGTCGGCGCGTGAACTGATCCCGCTCAGGACGAGAGCGGTTTTCAGGCCCGCCCGATGTCCACCCAGGATATCCGTTTCGAGCCGATCTCCGATCATGAGCGTTTGCGGCGAGGTTGTGCCGAGCCGTTCCAGGGCTACCTGGAACATTACCGGCTCCGGTTTGCCCATCAGCCGGGGCGCGACGCCAGTAGCGACTTGCAGCGCAGCGATAATGCTTCCCGCGCCCGGCGCAGGGCCGTCAGGCGTCGGTAGCGAATGATCAGCGTTAGTGCCAATGAACTGTGCGCCTCTGAGGATGGCCCGCGTCGCAATCCTCAGCTTCTCATAGGTCAGCGTTCGGTCAAGGCCGATAACAACAGCTCGTGGTTCGCTTTCGTCCAGCCTGAAGCCGTGACCGGTTAAGAGCTGGGTTAGGCTTTCGCTGCCGATGACGTAGATTGGCGTCCCAAAGGGATATTCGCGGCCTAACGCCTCGACTGTCACCGCGCCCGAAGTCACAATGTTGCGATCTTCCACTGGCACGCCGATCCCTCGCAGCCGCGCAACGTACTCTTCGACATTCTTGCTGCTGTTGTTTGTCGCCAGCAGGTAAGGGATGCCATGCTCACGCAAGAATAG
>DATGFK010000484.1:0-10773 GCA_035309185.1 Aggregatilineales bacterium | reverse complement strand
CCGAGCGGGCCAGGCCGACGACTTGATGTCCTGCTTCGATAAGTTCGCGAACAACCGCCGATCCGATATATCCACTCGCACCGGTAACGAACACTTTCATAATAGATTCCTCCATCAGGCTTAGGATTGGAATTTCAGTCGTTATGCGATGATGTCATTCACCTCATGCGTCACTACTGTATAATGAGAGATAGGCTCTAACGAGAGAAGCGTTTATCCTGGAACTGGCACTCCCACTTTCAGTCTGATTACGAAGCGGAGAATGTTGAATGGCTACGAATCAGTTGGAGTTAGAACGACAGCACGAATTAGCCGAGTTCTTGCGGAGCCGCCGCGCCCGCTTATCGCCACAACAGGTTGGATTACCGAGCGGGACGCGCAGACGCACACCGGGTTTACGGCGCGGAGAAGTGGCTGTGCTCGCCGGAGTCAGCCCTGAGTGGTATACCTGGCTTGAGCAGGGACGGGATATTCACGTCTCAGAGCAGGTGTTGGAAAGTCTGGCGAGAGCATTGCACCTGGACTCGAACGAACGCGCACATCTATTTTTGCTCGCACACAGACAGCTACCGCCAGTGGAGACGTATTCGCCACCGACGATCAGCGCGACTTTACAACAATTTCTCGATCAACTGGGATTGATTCCAGCGTGCGTCGTTGACGTTCGTACGAATGTCGTGGCGTGGAATAAAGCATTTCGCGTTGTTTTCGGCGACTATGACACGCCGTCTGAGCGAGAGCGAAACTTGGTCTGGCGATTGTTCACGGTGCCTTCGAAGCCACGAACGGACGAGTGGATGGAACTCCTACGGGTGTACGTGGCGCAATTTCGGGCACAATATGGTCGTTTCATCAATGATCCCTGGTGGACACAACAGATCTCCGAATTGAAACTGATCAGTGCAGACTTTGCGGAATTATGGGAGCGTCATGATGTACTCAACGCGACGGAAGGACGGAAAACCATGCCTCATCCGCTGGTCGGAGACCTGGCCTTTGATTTTCTTTGGTTGCAGACAGTTGATTCCCCCGATCTGCGGCTTCTGATTCACACACTGCGCAACAACACTGGAACTGCCGAAAAAATCGAGCGGCTGCTGGCCTGTGACGCCGAAGAGAATGCGCAAAACACTCAGGGCGATTTGTCTTACGAGGTGGCTGCGGGAAATCACAACAATGGCTGATGTGCTACGATCTTCTCGACGTGCTTGCGGAGCGCCGCAGGCTGGATAGCTGCCAAATCCAGTTTCCGCGTCTCGTGAAACTGCGCAAAATGCGTCAATCCGCGCCCCAGGGCATCGCCAAAGGCAGGCACCTCAACCGGCGCATCCACTTCAAGCCAGAAGCCATTGACGATCAGCGTCATCGTCTTGCGATCCAGCTTCGAATCAATACGCGCCACCAGGTCGTCACCGTACAGGATCGGTAGCGTGTAGTATCCCCAGCGGCGCGTGTGTGCAGGCTTGTAAATTTCCCAGATGTACTCGAAGTCGAACAACACTTTGGCCCGTCCCCGCGCGCTGACGTTTTCCAGCGGCGATAGGAACACCACCTCATCCTCGGTAGTCGTGTCGAGCGGTTTCCAGGCCAATGGAACTCGCCCGGCGTGGATTTCCACCAGGTGCGGCAGATCGGCGCTTAGCAGATAATGAGGCTCTTTGTGGCCTTCCACGCGCACGCTGCTGGCCTCGCCCGACTCAACCAGCGCAGCCAGTATCTGATTGCCCGCCTGGACATCTACGCGCTGCCGCAGAGAATCAAAGTATCCGCGCATCCAGGTACGTGCCGTGCAGATGCCCCAGTCGGCCAGCGTCTTGCGGGCAAAGGCCCGTTCGGCTTCCGAGCGCGTCGCAACGTGGTTATAGGCGGCAGGCGCCACGTTCTCGCGGAAGTCATAGAGCCGTTCGTTGCCCCGGCGACTGTGCGTCATTAAATCGCCGGTCAGCCACAAATAATGCAGAGCCACGCCGCTGTCTTTGCTGGATCGGTAATGTTCGACCCGCGTACGCCCCGTAAAATCTCGATTGCCAAGCGGGCCGCGCGCGCGCAGGGCCTCTGTCACTTCCTCGATGAGCGGGCCGTTGGCGCTGGCAAAGGTGCCCCAGCGCGCTCCTTCACGAATGCCCTGCATGACGTGGAGGTAAATCGGGAGTTCATCCATCGGGTTGATGAAAAGCGTGCCGCCCTGGTCGAAAAACGCGCGATCCTCAAACATGAGAGCGTCCAGGTCAGCCGGACGGAAATCCGCCACGCGGCCCCACAGCGCAATTTCGTGGCTGCGGGCGATGACGCGCACCGGGTCAAATTGGATTCCCTCCGCCTGCCGGATCGCCTCGGCAATGCCGGATTTACCCGCGTAACGGCGGCCCGGCCATAGCCCTTGACGGCCCAGGACAAACCTCCGCAGCGCAATCTTTGAGATGGTGAGGGATGAATCAAAGTTTTTCGATTGCATGACGAAAAAGCATAGCACATCCGTTCGGATTGAGCAAGGAATACGGCGACGGGACACGACCAAACACAGAATTGCCCTTTGGCAATTCGCACAAAATTGCCGTCTGGAGTCGGGTCTATGCCAGCGCGACAACGAATTTTAAGACAATGCCTGTTGTCTTTTCTGAGAAGTTGTGTTACCTTGTTTTCTATGGTGAAAAATCCCCCAAATAACACCCTAACTGAGAATTTGTTGGTGAGCCGGAGTCTCTTCACTCCGGATGTTTTGATCACAAACATCTCTCAAAACGCAAAAATGACACTTTCCAGCGACACCATGTTGGCCTGTATGTGTTGTCTTTGCTGTAGAATTCGTCTAATCGGCGATTCAGATGGCTTGTGCTGAGCGTAGTTTGCCCTGATATAGATTTGCACAAACCCTGGATCGAACCAGGGTTTTTTGTTGGCGCTTGAACGGAGTCAAGTGGGTGGAGACTGATGACAATCGTAGTGAATGATGCGCACAATGAACTCCTCGCGGACTTGCATAACCTCAACGCTAACTTCGAGTCGGCCTATCCGCAGGACGTGCTTCGCTGGGCCGCCGATACCTTTGGCCTGAAACTGGCAACGGTAACCAGCTTCCAGCCGACGGGAATCGTGACGCTGCATATGCTGAGCGAGATCGCGCCAGAAACTCCCGTGTTGACGCTGGATACCGGTCTGCTATTCCCCGAAACTTACGCGCTGATGGACGAACTCGAAGCGCGCCTGAATCTCCGCCTGATCCGGGTGCGGCCCGAACAAACGGTTGACGAGCAAGCCAGTCAATACGGCGCTGCGCTATGGGAACGCAACCCGGATCGCTGCTGCGAACTGCGCAAGGTCGTTCCGCTGGATCGGGCGCTGGTCGGCTATGACGCCTGGATCACCGGCTTGCGGCGCGACCAGTCGAAGGGCCGCGCGGAGACTCCCATCGTGTCCTGGGATCGCAAATACCAGAAGGTAAAGTTGTCTCCCCTGGCGACCTGGACAGAGGACATGATCTGGACTTATATTCAAGCCTACGAACTGCCTTACAACGAACTGCATGACCGGGGCTATCCCAGCATTGGCTGCTATCCCTGCACCCAGGCTGTCGCGCCGGATGCCACCGACGCGCGTGCCGGGCGCTGGGCGGCCAGTACCAAGACCGAATGTGGCATTCACGTCGCTGACGCGCTGGTCTCCACCGTTGGCGGCGACCGCTAGGCCGGATAAATAAGGATTGTGTAGGAGTGAAGCAGGTACAGCAGGACAACCCACATCCCGAAAAGAGCAGTAAACCCATTGGGACGGTTTACCTCGTGGGCGCTGGCCCTGGCGATCCAGACCTGATCACGGTTAAGGGGCTGCGCGTGCTGCGCCAGGCTGATGTGGTCGTCTATGATCGGCTGGCCCCGCCTGAACTGCTCCAGGAAGTCCGCCCTGGCACAGAATTGGTAGATGTAGGCAAGCTGCCCGGCAAGCCCCGGCTCGACCAGCAGGGGATTAATGCGCTGCTTGTGGAACGGGCCTGCTCTGGCAAAACCGTCGTTCGCCTCAAGGGCGGCGACCCGTTTGTATTCGGGCGAGGTGGCGAAGAGGCGCTGGCCTGCTTTGCCGCCGGGGTGCCGTTCGAGGTGGTGCCGGGCGTTTCCAGCGCCTTCGCGGTGGCCGCTTACGCGGGCGTGCCGCTGACGCAGCGACATATATCGAGCGCCTTTACGGTATTTACGGGTTACGAAGACCCGGCCAAAGCCGATGAGAGCATTGACTACAGCGCCCTGGCGAAGATCGGGCAGGCGGGGACGCTGGTGTGCCTGATGGGCGTTACACGCCTGGGCGAGATCGCGGATCGACTAATTGCGGCTGGCCTTGATGGGCAGACTCCCGCCATGTGCATCGAATGGGGAACCACCGACCGCCAGCGCGTGGTCGAGGGATGCCTCGCGGAACTGCCCCGGGTTGTGATCGAGGCGAATATGCAGCCGCCTGCCACGCTCGTGGTCGGGGAAGTCACGCGCCTGCGTGACCAGGGGATGCGCTGGTTCGACTAAGCCCGCGAATTTTCTCTTGCTTCATGTGCGCCACTGTATAGCACAAACCCGCCGATAATATGCCAAGCAGATCGCCGCTGCTGGTTACGAAATCGAAGATACGCCGCAGGGGCCGAAGGTGCGGGCGCGTTGATTAAACCTACAAGTTAAAAAGGTTTACTGAAGTGTCCTGATCAGCTACGAATAGTTCGCCCGCGTTCGTAGGGCTATCCCCGTGCTCGGACGGCCTGATCCTCCCCTGGGCATTGATGATGCCAAAGGCTGGCTTGCTTATGCTGTCATTGTAGTATAGGCTTACGTTGCCTGACAGCTATCACTTTTACATCTCAACAGGATCGTCTTGGTGGCTAAAAATCGAAGAAAACTTTTTATCTGGGGCGGAATCGCTGCTTTCGCGCTCCTTGTCCTCGTCATCGCAGGTTTTGTCCTTGTGGGCGAAGGTAGGACATGTGATGCGGCTGCCTATCCCTATACTCTCTACGTTTTCCTGCCCGATCCGTCAATCACGACGTTTAGCGTCTCACTCAACGGATCAGATGGTAAAAGCGCTTCGGTGAGCTGTCCTGTTCAGAGCAATGGCAACCAAACGCCCTGGTGGGCAGGCGGCACACAGACGAGCTGTCGGCAGGGCGAAGCTGTATTCACAGGCTTCAGGTCGCCAGAAGTGACGGTCATGGCAAAGTGGTCTGGTGCGAATGTTTCCTGGGTTGTCCGGCCTGTTTTCCAGCAGGCGCCATACCAATGTTCGGGAGGTCAGGCAGACATTGTCATTCCCAAAAGCGTAGAAACGCCACAGGCAACGGACCCGGCTTCGCCTGGCGCATAACAAAATAGCGTTAACGAACAAGCCCCCAAAGATGGGGGCTTGTATTTGTAACCGAACGAGTTGCCTTACCGCTTGCGCAGGAAGGTCGGAATATCCAGGTCGTCGCTGGCGTAAGCGTTGCCGCTAACCGACGGGCTGTCGTTGCGTGGCGCAGACGGCGGATTCGAGGCAGGCGCGGCTGGTGTTGCAGGCCCAGAAGATACCGTCGGCGCGGGCGCGGAAGTCTGCACCGGCTGGCGCGGCGGTGTGGTCGTCTGCTGTGAAGTTGACTGCGGAACCGGCATAGCCTGCTGACGCGCCTGGGGCTGCGCAGTCGGCGCGCGACGTTCCGCCATCGCGGGCTTAGGGACCGCGCGAGTGGTAACGCCTGACTGCCGCTCGAAGCCCGTAGCGATCACGGTGATGCGGATCTGATCCCGCATGTTCTCGTCTATCACTGCGCCGAAGATCAAATTCACGTCGGCGTGTGACGTTTCCTTGATAATGGCAGCCGCCTCGTTGACCTCGAACAGGCTCATGTCCGGGCCACCTGTCACGTTGAACAGGATGCCGCGCGCCCCGTCAATGGTCACGTCCAGCAGGTTGCTGCTGATGGCTGCTTCGGCAGCTTTGCGCGCGCGATCTTCGCCGCTGGCTGTTCCGACGGCCATCAGGGCCGCGCCGCCTTCGCTCATGATGGTGCGAACGTCGGCAAAGTCCAGGTTGATGAGACCCGGCACCGTGATCAGTTCCGAAATGCCCTGGATGCCCTGGCGGAGCACATCGTCTGCCATTCGGAAGGCGTCGTTCAGGCTGGCTCGCTTGTCCACGATCTGGAGCAGGCGGTCATTGGGGATCACGATCAACGTGTCCACTTTGCTTTTGAGGTCTTCGATGCCCATTTCGGCGGCTTGTAGACGCCGGGAGCCTTCAAAGGTGAAGGGCCGCGTGACGACCCCGATAGTCAGAGCGCCGAGTTCTTTGGCGACCTGGGCCACGACGGGCGCTGCGCCCGTGCCGGTACCACCGCCCATACCGCCGGTGATAAACACCATATCCGCGCCGCGCAGGACTTCATACAGTTCGTCGGCGGACTCTTCGGCGGCCTTCCGCCCGATCTCCGGGTTGCCGCCCGCGCCAAGCCCGCGCGTCAGCTTCTCGCCGATGCGTACTCGGTTGCGCGCTTTGGACAGGATCAAAGCCTGCCCGTCGGTGTTGACGGCGATAAACTCCACGCCCGCCAACCCTTCGTCAATCATGCGATTGACGGCATTGCCACCGCCGCCGCCTACGCCGATGACCTTAATCGTCGCAAAATTTTCACTGGTCAGCATATCTGACATAAATAAGGTCTCCTTGCTCAACGGGTACGCTTCCGGCGTTCGATCTGCCAGGATACGTGTCGGTTATTGACTTTCTAAGGCGAATGCTTCAATTATTAAAGCTAGCAATAAATCCGATTGCCCACATTGTACGCGCTTTGCGCGAATCAGGAAAGCAATTGGCTGACAAATTGATCAACTTACCAAACCCGACTACGTTTCACTATACCCCCGGCACGCGATAATCACCACTTTTTTGCCAGTATCACTCAATAGCGTTTGGATTTGGTTTGAAAAGTTTTGGCCTTGAAGTTTTTGTTATCCTCAGCCTGATTGAACTTGGACGAAAGTTCCGGCGAGTTGTTGTCCCGCGCGAAGGAGCAGGTCAGACTCAGTTCGGGGTTCCAGTGTTAGACGAGACAGATGCGTTTATACTCGGTCACTCTATACAAGCGTTTTGGGCCAAGCCATGCAAATGCTGCGTCAGCCACCCACACGACTAATCCGTCGAACATACCACTTGCGCCGCGTGGCTGGCGCGCTCCTGTGCTTGCTTCTGGTCGGGATGCTGTTATACGATTGGCAGCAGTCACAGCCCTACAACGACGGCACATGGGCCAGGGTACTGGCTACTGGCGTGCTGACTGTTGGCATGGACGCCAGCTACCCGCCCTTTGCAGACGTGCGCGGCACGCAGCCGGAAGGGCTGGACGTGGACATCGCCAATGAGATCGGGCGGCGACTCGGAGTCAAAGTGCAGATCGCCAACATGGGCTTCGATGGCCTGTACGAAGCGCTCAAAGATCAACAGGTGGACGCCCTGATCTCCGCGCTGCCTGTAGACCCGACGCGCGTCGGTACGGTGCTGTATTCCCGCAGCTACGTGGACGCCGGGCAGGCCATCGTGTCGCGCGATGGTCGCTACCCGGATATGGCCTCGCTGGACGGGCGGACGCTGGCCGTCGAATATGGCAGCGAGGGCGACGAGACCGCCCGGTTGTGGCAGCGCCGATTGCATGTCCTCAAGATTGTTCACTTTACGACAGCCGACGACGCCTTAAATGCGCTTCAGCAAGGACAGGCCGACGCTGCCCTGTGTGACACTATCACGACGCGGCTGTATATTGCGAAACATCCGGGACTGGTGATCAGCCCCGAACTGGTGACGCATTCGCCGTATGCCGCCGCGACCCGCACGTCCAGCTATGACCTCGCCGGTGCGATCAACGACGCGCTGGACGCGATGCAGAAAGATGGCACGCTGACTGTAATTCTGGATCGGTGGCTGTAAAAACCTTACAGCAAGGTATTTAGCTGTTATCTACTTTCGACCTTGTACGACAGTGCTTCAAATACGGCGTTGGCGCTAGTCGCTATTAGGATTCGATGATCTTGTCGTCAATCAACTGCTGCTGGACGGCCTGACCGCGCGGATCAAAGGCGAAATAGGGCGCCTGAAGCTGGAATTCCATGTCCATCATGGCGCGTCCGGCGCGGTTCTTTTCGACCGTAAAAACGACCCAGTCCCGGTACTGCTTGGCCTGGTATGGATTGAAGGACACGTGATCTTTAGCGAGGATGTGATACTTGTTGTTCATGATGATGGCGATGTCGCACTCGTAGTCCAGCGCCGAACTGCCCCGCAGGTGGAACAGGTGCAAGCGCTTGGACTTGAGGCCCTCGCGGTCGGCGGCGACAATCGAGAACACCGGAACATCCAGCGCAAGCGCGATGTCCTTGAGGCCCTCGACCACGATGGTCACTTTCTCGTTTTCGTCGCTGGCGCGCTCCGGGTGGATGGCGACTTTTTGCAGGTAATCTACAAACACGGTCACGTTGCCGCCGGTGGCATCCACCAGCCGAGCCGTCATCTCGCGGATGGCGCGCAGGGTGGTCACTGCCGGGCTGGCCTTCACCAGGATCAGGCGATCCGAGTATTTATTCATGCGGGCCAGCGCCATCGAGGTCTTGGGGTTTTCCCGCAGAATGGTTTGCAGCGAACCCCCGGTAAGCCCTTCGCGGCCCATCAGTTCACGGGCGCGCTGCGAAATGATCACGTCGTACAGGTCTTTGAGTTTGAAGCCGTTGCGTGTGTCTACGGTTGGCGGATTGAGGCTTTCCAGGCACAGCAGGCGATTCATGAGGTGCGTTTCAGTGTGTTCGTAAGACAGGTAAAAGGCATACTGATCCGGGCGCATCGCCACGTTGCGGGCGATTTGCAGCGTAGCAATGGTTTTGCCAATGCCCTGCGCGCCGCCTAGCAGGATCAGTTCGGTCTTGCGCAGCCCGCCGCCTATCATGCCGTCCAGGGGATCGAAGCCGGTAGGCATCGGCACAAAGTCCGACAGATCGCCGCGCACAACCTGGTCGTTTGCATCGTTCAGCACCTGACTGAGGGTGCGCGGCATGTGGGACGTGCTACGACTGGGAGCACTGGCAGCCCGCTGCTGCGGAGCCTGTTCAGCGTGGCGCGCTGATTTTTGAGGACGGGCAGGCCGTTCGCTGGGAGTTTCCGCAGGGACATCAGCCATGTCGTCTTCAAAGCGTCGTGTTGCCATAGTTGTCTTCCCCGCCAGCCAATTTATTGCAATTAAGGATTCTTAGAAGCGATTGTATATGTGAAAAGCTTCAGACGCAAACGCAGCGGCTTGCCTGGCCCTGGATCGGATTCAGGCAGGCGAGCGCAGCGCAATTGCGTTGGCGGCGTTCCAGGCATAGCCCGGCGCGCACGATAGGATATTTATCCTACCCGCAGAAAACAGCGTTTGATCGTTGCCCGGGTCGTCCAGGGAGATGCTGTGCAGATTCCCGCCGCTGGCATAGAAAAACGTCTTACCGCATACCGCAAAATCCATGCCGTACACTCCGCCAAAATAGGGTGACAGATTGCCGTAGCTGCTGTACGCAGAAGCAGCAGAAATAACCATTGGCAGTTGCTTGCTTTCACCGCTGGCCCCGTCTACCTGGTGAATTTGCAGCGACTGCGATCCCGTCCGGTCGCTCACCGCTGAAGTCTCCACGTAGAAAAGCGTTTCGCCCTCTGAATCCCAGATCATGCTGGTGATCACGTCGCCCGGTTGGGCATGGATAGTCGTAGCATTACCGCCGGAAAGATCGAGGATCGCCAGGCCGTCGGCCGGAGCCGGGTTGGCGCCGGAGAGGTTATCTGTACTGGAATTGAACAAATAAGCCAGCAGTTTTCCATCGCTGGATAGCATTCCGGCACTCGTGTGCTGCGCCACGGTGGGCAACGTCTTACGCACTGGCAGTGGATATGTGCGCGCGCTGCCCATGTCGATTCCCGACAGGTCGAGGCTGAAAAAACCGGCGCTCTGCAATAATCGCGCCGACTGGTCAAGCGACATAAAGACTACCTGCTTGCTGTTCAATGTCCAGCCGCGAACCGGGATGGCAAATTCGGGAAAGCTTTGCCGCAGTCTGCCGCCAAAGCCAACGTTATTTCCCTGGCAGCAGCCGAAACAACCCCGCGTACAATTCGTGGAGTTACCCGGCTGTCCAGACGCGGGCGGGCTATTCAATGGCCCCACGACCAGTTCAGCCTGCTCGCCTGTGGCAAGGTTCAGGAAATTATAAGTTTCATCGCGGCCAGCCGCATCAATCGAGATATAAAACAGAGTGTGCCCATCAGCGCTGGTTGAACTCATCAGGGTGTAAATGGGCGGATTGGTCAGGGGCATCCCTGTCCGGGCATAAACCTGCGCGGGCAAACCGTTGAACGTATTTCCGCGAAGGGGAGATCGGGAGATAATCCAGCGACCATCGGCGGTGATGGATAGCGATTGAGCGAACCCGCCATACTGCCCGTATGAGGCTGGCGCGAAAACGCTGTTGGGATTCGGATTGCCCGCCGTGAAGCTCAAAATGCTGGTGTCCTGGCCGTTAGAGGCGCGGACAAAAACGTTCGAAATCGAGACAGAAGAGAATAACGAGGGAATCTGCACAAGGAAGGTTAAGGCGAAAGTGCAGCCAAAGATCAGCGAAACAGTACGCCAAAAGCGGGCCATCATCAATCTGCCCTCAAACACTCTGCTTTTTCTGATGATTCGGACGGTTACAGCACGGATGCGGCGACGGGGACTGGATCTTACTATAGCGCGATTTACGATTCGTCACC
>DATGFK010000483.1:0-4888 GCA_035309185.1 Aggregatilineales bacterium | reverse complement strand
ACGTATTGTACAGAGTCGAGACTCCGCGCAGGGAATCACGTAGCGCTGCCGGGTCGTCAAAGTGAAACGGAAGCGCTTTGATGCGCGCTCCGAATGGATTTGGCTTATTCCGTGAATGGGTGAGTGTGATCACTTCTTTGCCTGCATCTAGCAGGCGCTGCGCAATATACTTGCCTGAATAACCGAAGGCGCCCGTAACAGCTTGTCGTTCAGACATTGCCCGTTCCCTCATGATAGATTTCGATTCGTAATTGACTGGATTGAAAAATGAACATGTTCATTTTTCGGGCTACAAAAAAAGGAATCGTGATCTTCGACTCCTACCGATTTCAAAGTGCAAGAAGTAGGTCTTCCTTGCCCTCGAAGAAGCCCTTGAGTACGCGGTAGGTTCGCTTAAGAGCCTCGCGTGCGGGCGGCAGTAACAGAAGCTGGTGCTGCCAGCCGAGCACTGTATGCAACAGATACAGCAGATTCCACGTGGCAACCTGTGAAGTGGTGCGGTCATACAGCCAGAACAGGATCACGGCGAAATGGGCGGCGTACAGGAGCATCGCCAGAGGGTACGCTTCTGCGGGCCTCGGCGCATCTTTCGCGCCCTCGACCAGGATGCTGAAGCCTTTGAGCACCTCCGCGCGCATCCCGGCGGCTTGCTCACCCAGCACGTTGACGCCAGAGGAAGGGTTCAGGGCTGCGGCGGCCAGTGCCTGGAAACATTCGCGATACTTGAAGGCGTCCTTTAAGCGTCCAGTCATCAGAGCATCGAAGCGTTCGCCCACTGTCCCTGCGCCCAACTTGGCAATTTCCGCGCCGGTTTCAGCCGCCATTTGCCAGTAGAGGGCCAGCACAAACTCTTCCTTGCGGGAGAAGTATCGGTAAGCCAGTCCCAAAGAACAGTCGGCAGCACTGGCAATATCGCGAAGGGTGGTCGCCTCGTAGCCGTTGGTGACAAATAGCGACAGGGCCGTATCCAGGATGTGCTGGCGGGTATGCTGCGCTTTTTCAGTCAGTTCTACTGCCGTTTCTGGTGTACCTTGAGTCATGGTATCCTCAAAAATGAACATGTTCATTTTTAGTTTAGGACGAAAAAGAGATAGAGTCAAGAGTTCCGGTCCGCAGTGAAACGATGAACTAAAGATGCACACACCGTTCAGTACGCTGTTTCTCGTGATTGGACTGGTCTTTAGCCCTATTGGAGGGCTTATGGTCTTTCTAATCACCTACGATGAGTTCAGACATCATTACGCCAACTGGCGGCAACCGTTCCGGCTGGCGTTACAGGACGGTGTCGTCGCCTTCATCGTACTGTTTGTCGTGTCTATTGTGATCGGGATTGCTGTTGGGCGCATATTCCAATGAGGAATTGATGGCTAATCCGCTTCCACTGGCCTATTATGACCTGACCGAGACGCTTTCAGAGCCGGGCTGTGCCGTTTGTGCCCTCTGCGTGCGCGATGTCAGCAGTTTCCTGGACTCACTTTTGTATGAGCGAGTCAACGAACCGGAAACCCATCTGGCTTTCCGCGCGCGCCGGGGTTTATGTAATGAACACGGCTGGCAACTCCTGGACTACAAAGGCGGTGTGGTGGGCATTGCGGTGTTGTATCAAGCGACGCTTGACGAAGCACTCAAGGCATTGAGAAACGCATCGCCGATGGAGGCGCTGCCATCGAGCTTTGTGCGACGCCTGGGGGGCAGTGGCGCTCTGCCGGGCGTTCCGATGGCCGAACGACTCGAATCAACAGGCTCCTGTCCAGCCTGTCGGATTCTAGGCGAGTCTGAGGCACGCTACGTGCGTACCTTTTGTGAGCATATCGGCGACGAGCGGTTACAAGAGTCGTACAATGTTTCAGATGGACTATGCCTGCCTCATTTTCGTGTTGTGCTGCGTGGCGTTCGCTCGGCTGACGATCTTCAGTACATCGTAGCCACGCAGAAAGACATCTGGGACAGGCTCAAGGCGGAATTAGCCGAATTCATTGACAAGAACGATTATCGCCGGACACACGAAAGCGTAGGTCCAGAGGGAGATAGCTGGCGACGGACAATCGCGCGCATGGCAGGCGAGAAAGGGCTATTTGGCGTTGATAGGCACTTGTAATTGAGGCGCCTACTGTGCTTCTTCTCCGGTCAGCAGCGCATAGAGTTTGCGTGTAGCTTCCGACGGGGCAATCCCATACGCCTGGCGCAGCCGGGTCTTCAGAATCTTGTACTGGTTCAGCGCCTTATCGCGTTCGCCACGATCTTCGTAGACCGTCATCAGGTCGCGGTGAATGTCCTCGCGATCCGGGACTTCATTGAGGGCGCGCAAATAGAAGTGAACTGCCTTTTCCGTCTCTCGCAAGGATTTATAAATGCGTCCAACCGAGATCAAGGCGTTGGCGTAGGCCAGCCGCAATTGCTCTCGCCGTTCGTTGATCCAGGGCATGTTGGAGGCCATCAGGTAGGCGTTGCGGTAAAGCTGGACGGCCTTATACCAGCCTTCAATTGATTTGTTTTCCTGGCGGGTCGCGTCGGCGATTTCGGCTTCAAAGTGGGCCACATCGTAGTGAAAGATCATGTCTTTGGAAGGCTTGTAGAAGCCCGTGGAGTAGCCCGTCATCTCGACGCCTACGCGCTCGGTGATCTTGCGCTTGGTGACATGGAAGACGTTGGTCGCCTCGCGGTGGCCCATGCCCGGCCAGAAGGTCTCGAATATCTCATCGCGCGTGACCATAGGATGATCCATGAAATAGAAGAAGAGGTTGCGAGGCAGCGGCCCGTCCCATTCCTCGATCTCCCGACCGTTGATGTACACGCTACCCCGGCCAAAGGCGTATACTTCAAGATGTGGATGTTTGGCGTCTGCCGAGGCGGTCAAAATGCCACCGTCCAGCGCCTGTTCCTCACCTAACACGACAGCCTCGCCGGAATGCACCAGGCTTTGCCAGGGTTCGTAGCTCAGACGCCGGGAATTGATGACGAGTTTGCTATTGTCGGGCAGTGCTAGGATGAGTTTTTCCAGGAATGCTATCACATCTTCTGTGATGGGCAGAAAATCGAACGAATCAAGGATCAGTGCGCGTGCGCGAGGCTTCAGCGAACCCAGATCCGCCACGAGGGCATCGGCAAGGTCGGCAACCTTGAGTTTGCGGGCGCCGAGAGCCTGTATCGTTTGGCCGCCAAAGCGAGGATTATCTTGAGCGAGCGATTCGATCAAGTTTCTCAGGAAACTATCAAGGCTAGAATCCTGGGGCGTAAGCGTGTATAAATAAGCGTCACGCACCTTGATGAACGCGCCAAGCATTGCGTTTTGAGTTCGTGAACGTGGTGAAAAGAGGATGACCTTGTGGTCCTGAATGTTGCTTTCAATGCTTTCTGGAGTGAGTCGAGACAATGATGGGAGCATGATTTAGCCAATTCCTTGGGTACCTATGAGAGCGCTGGAAAATTAACACTAATCCGGGTCACGGGAACACGAAAAAAGCGTCCTGATCAGGAAGCCAAAAACATCTTATTCACGGTTTGCGAGTGATGACCTACTATCGAAAAATTGCAAGCTTTCCAGGATAACGACCATTGATCAGGCTATTTATACAGCTATAACTGATGATGAGTACGATGATATTATATGCCGACATTAAGCCCAAATGCAAGACATTTTCACAATTAGCCTATGTTAAGTATCAAGCCTACGTAATATTTAAGCGTTTAAGGTGGATACAGACACAAAAACAAATTTAGCGCAAACTTGACAAAAAATTCACAAATCAACTATCACTGGCTATACAATCGTTAAGGGGTATTTTTCATGTTCAAGTCACAGAAGGCAGGCCATAGACTGCTGCTCACATTCTCCCTGGCACTCGCATTGTGTGTTTCTGGCGGTAGATCAAGGGCGCAAGCTCCCACCGCACCGCTGTTGTTGACGATGCGAGGTGACCTGTGGACGTGGACTGGCCCGCGAGCGGCGCTCGTGCAGCGAACAGCGTGGGGCTATAACCAGGCGCCGATCCTTTCGCCTGGGGGGGCACAGGTGGCCTATAAATCCTCTGCGCAACTTGCAGTCAACGTCATCAAGGCCAAAGGCCCTATAAACGGTACTGACCTTCCGGCCAACATATGGATTGACGACGTTGGGAGTAATAACGCCATTCGCATTGCCGATCAACCCACAGACGGCTCATTTCTACAGGATGGAACAGGGGATCACTATGTCATCCGCTCGACGCCTGCCTGGTCGCCGGATGGGAGCGCGGTAGCCTGGACTGAACTGGTGGTTACGGCTAACAACGCCAATCCAGACCAACAGTTGTGGCTTTATGACCTGGCGCAACAAAGACCCAAACTTGTTGTTCCCGATTTGCCGCCTTATGCGGGAGTCCCGGCGGCGCTCGAAGTCAAATGGGGAAGACCGGGCCTGGCGGTGTGGAGCGTGGCTGCCGAAGTGGATGCTGCGGGCAACACCGTTGCCCAGGATGCGGTGCTGATCTACGATCCCAATGGCAAGCATCTCGTCAGCGTGAAGATTGCCGCCCTGTCTGAATTTACTTGGCTGACCGACAATGGCAAGGACTACCTGGCGATGCTGGCGAAGGGCAAAGCCAATACGCCCCTTCACGATTTGCAATGGCTGCTCCTCGATCCCGTCACCGGGACAATCTCCGGGATGCCGGGCGTGCCGGAATTGTACAGCCTCAAAGCGCCTGATGGACTCAGCCTTTTCCCGGCAAGCATGGGCGCCGGGCCAGACTGGCAGATCGCTGCGCCGGGTCAGACGCCGGTCAAGTTAGGCGCGATAGATGACGTCTATGCCTTTACGCCGATGCTGGCGATCTCCTCCGATGGGACGGCGATTGCTTATGTCAAGCAGGGCAGCGCCTACATCTACACGGGCGGCGCTTCGACCCGC
>DATGFK010000482.1:0-5258 GCA_035309185.1 Aggregatilineales bacterium | reverse complement strand
ATACGGGAATTGGAAGCCAGGCTTCAGATTCTCGAAGATCGCCTTGCCAGGAACAACAGTGCATCTATGTCGAACAATTTGCGACCAGCAAAGAATAAGGGCAATCCGCGCCGCGCTCATGACATTCGGCGTACGCAACGTTTGCCCGGGCCGCAAAGTGTGAAAACTTTGCCTATTCGCATCGGGCAATTTACGGACAGTTTTCCACCCATCATCAACGGTGTCAGCGAACTCATCAATCAGCATCACAAACAGTTGTTAGCCAAAGGCTATCGGGCATATATCATCACGCTTGGTTATGGCAGGTATGTGGGGCCAGGTGTTGTGCGTTCGCCGGGATTGCCCTATGGTCAGCAGTTCCGAGCCAGTCCATTCCTTTCGCCACGCGCGACACGGATCGCGCAGAGCCTGGACATCTTTCATATCCATGAACCGTTCGGCATTGGCGGGATCGCGTTGCGGATCGCCCAGCAGGGCAATCGTCCCGTGATCTTCACCAATCACACCCAGCATGATATGTACGTCGAGACCTTTCCGAAGCTCGTGCGGCCCCCGCTCAAGGGTCATGTCACCCGTATGATGGCGACTTTCCTGCGCGCCAGCACAATATCAACAGCGCCCTCGGAATATACGGCTCACTGGATGCGACAGATCGCCCCGGACGTGGCCGAGCGAGTGCTGGTCGTTCATAACGGGATCGACCTGAGCGCTTTTGACCGTCTGGAATCGCCCATTTCCCGTGAGGAGCTTGCTATAGCGCCGGACAGCACCGTGTTTATTTACGTGGGCCGCCTGACGCCAGAAAAGAACCTGCCATTCTTTGCCGAGGCATTTCTTCAGGCGGTACAAACCGGCACGGATGCCCACTGGATCATCATTGGCGAAGGTCGGGCGCGTACCGCGTTGGAAGAACAGCTTGGCGCCATTGCAGACAGAGTGCATTTCCTGGGCGCATTGTCGCATACCCAGATCCCGGCTTACCTGGCCCTGGCCGACGTCTTTGCTATGCCATCACTGAGCGAAACCAATTCCCTCTCCGTGATTGAGGCGATGGCGTCCAGTAAACCGTTTATTGGCTTACAAGCCGACTGGTGGAACGAATTTCGGGATCATGAGCGGGCCGGAATTCTGACAGAACACAGCACCGCCGCCCAGGTTGACGCGATCCAGCGTCTTTGCCGGGATCGCACCGCGCGTCAGGTCATGGGCGCACATGCTCATGGGATCAGCCAGCGTTTCGATATACGTAACGTTACAACGCGCTGGTTAGAACTCTACCAGCGCGCCATCCTGCAATATCTGTCCGACAATACGCGACTTTACTGATATGGAGCACTTACCGCAGTTCTACTCGTCCAGGATTTTCTGCAAGAAAATCAGGTCGAGCCAGCGATCAAATTTGTAGCCGACCTGTTTGATGTGGGCCACTTCCTCGAAGCCAAGCGCGCGATGCAGTTCGATACTGGCCTCGTTGGAGGCATCCGTCCCGCCGATGATCACGTGCTTACCGAGCGCGCGGGCGGCGTCAATCAGCGCCAGCACAAGCTGCCGCCCGACGCCCTGTCTGCGCTGGCCGTCTGCCACATATACCGAATGTTCGACGGTGAATTGATAGCCTATCCTGTCCCGGAACTTACTGAGCGATCCCCAGCCAATGACCGCCTCGTCCGCATTGACGGCAACCAGAACCGGCAGCCCTTCTTCGACGTGCTGCTCAAACCAGTGCGTGCGCTGCTCAAGCGTACTCGGTTCGTAGTCCCATGAGGCGGTGGTATGGAGCACCGCGTCGTTGTAAATGGCGAGAATAGCGGGTACATCGTCGAGCTGCGCGGCGCGAATCTTCAAGCTGACCTGGCTACTGATGTTCATGAGAGTCCCCTCTGCTGACTCGGATTAGCCCTAGCATAAAACACCTGGTCGTATCAATCAATGTGATAACATTAATGGCATCCATTGAGAATCTTAATCGAAGTCAGGCGAACAAACCGCTATGCACATTGACCTGGAACAACTGATCGCCTTTGAACGCATTGTGCGTGAAGGGAGCTTTAGCGCGGCTGCCTGGGCGCTGGACATCCCGCAGCCGACCCTCAGCGCCCGCATCAAGACCCTGGAGCACAGCCTGGGCGGTTCACTCTTTCACCGCCAGGGACGGCGCATCGCCCTGACCGATATGGGGCAGACGTTTCTGCCGTACGCGCAGCGCACCATCGCTGTACTGAGCGAAGGTGTCGAGGTCGCCCGGCAGGCTGAACAGGGCCAGCGCGGACGCCTGACCTTCGGCGGGCTGTCGTCGCTGTCAGGCGGGCTGCTTGGCCCGGCAGTGGCCGATTTCCACGCGACCCATCCCCACGTCGAACTGCTGATCCGCAGCGGCGATCACGAGAGCGTGGTGAGCTGGCTGCGGGATCGGGTGGTCGAACTGGGACTGGCCGTGTGGCCCTGCCCGGAAAGCGTGATGACGCCCATGCAGCCGATTCTGCGGCTGCGCGAGGCGGTGGTGCTGGTCGTCGGGGCCAACCATCCCCTGGCACACCAGGGCAGCGTTACTTACGATGAGCTATTGAAAGCCGCCAATCCGTTCTTGAGCTTGCGCTGGTGGAAGACGATGCACCCGACCATCCTGCGGATCGCGGCGCAGGCGCCCAGCAACATCACGATCTCGATGGAAAGCGCACGTCACATGCTACGCGCTGGAATCGGCCTGGGCTTCTTCACCCGCGTCCTGGTACTGGACGAGTTGACGAGCGGCGCGCTGGTCGAAATCAACGTGCGCGATCTTGAGCCGTTGCAGCGAGAAAGCGCGCTCGTGTGGCTTCCGGGCAACGGCGAAACGACGCTGAGCACGACGGCCCAATCGTTCGCGGAGTCATTGCGCGCGCAGGCGGCGAGGTTGGGGCTGGAAGTCCTGCCGGGACGGTGAGGTTTGAAACTATCTCTAGCCGATATTGGTCTCAGCCCTTGATAGACCCCGCCAGCAGACCGCGGATGAAATACCGGCCCAGGAAGATGTACACAATCAGGGTTGGTAGGGCGGTCAGGAACGCCCCGGCCATCTGTACCGGGTAATTCACGTACTGGCCGGTTCCAAGCTGCGTGAGTTCCACTGTGATCGGCCACCATTCATTCTTGGTGAGCGTGACGGCAAATAGGTATTCGTTCCAGATCTGTGTGAACTGCCAGATGATCACGACCACGAATCCCGGTATGGACAGCGGGAACAGGATCTGCCGGTAGATGCCGAAGAAATCCGCGCCGTCAATCTGCCCGGCTTCGATCATCTCTGTGGGGACTTCGGCATAGTAGTTGCGGAAGATGAGCGTGGTGATGGGCAAGCCGTACACGATGTGCGTCAGCGTCAGGCCGCCCAGTCCCCCAAACAGCCCCAGCGAGTTGAGAGTCTGGAAGAGCGGGATCAGGATGCTCTGGTAGGGGATGAACATGCCGAACAGCATCAGCGGGAAAATGATGTTCGCGCCCCGGAAGTGCCACTTGCTCAAGACGTAGCCGTTGATTGAACCCAGCATCGCCGAGATAACGGTGGCCGGGACGGTCAGGATCAGACTGTTGAGCAGGAACGGAGCCAGTTGGCCGAGGGCGTCACTGAACGACGACAGATTTAACGCCTGCGGCCAGCGCCACACGTTCAACAGGTCGAGTTCGGGCAGCGTCTTCAGGCTGGTGATGACCACCAGGTAGACGGGCAGCAGGAACAGCATCATCAGCGCGAACAAGACCAGATAGAGGATCAGTCGCCGGCTGCGTTGCCCCAGCGATCTGCCAATATATCTGGATGTCGCCGGTGTGGATAGCGTGGCGCTCGTCGTAATACTGCTCATAGACTGGGTTCCTTGCGTAGGGCGGTAGCCAGATACGGGACAATGATCACGGCGACCAGGATCAGCATAATGATTGCCATTGCCGAGCCAAGCGCGAAGTTGTTGGCGCGGAATGTCGTGATGTACATGTTCACGCCAGGTACGTCTACCAGGAGGTTGTTATCTCCGGCCATGACGTACACCAGATCGAATATTTTCAGGGAAATGTGGCCGAGAATGATCGCCGCGCTTAATGTGATCGGTTGCAAGAGGGGCAGGATCACGTGTTGATAGACTTGCAACTCTGTGCAGCCATCCACGCGGGCCGCTTCACGGAGTTCTTCGGGGATGCCGCGCAGACCGGCCAGGTAAATTGCCATCGTGTAGCCGGACATCTGCCAGACCGCCGCCAGCACAATCGCCAGCAGCGCGGCATTCAGGCCATGCGATTCACGGGCGATCCCGGCAGGGATGGTAAAGCTTCCCGTGATAAAAAGGCCGCCAGCCAGACCCAGCCCGGCAATGATGTACACGACCAGGCGCCGGTTCTTGAACCAGTAGGTGGTCGCAACATAGATCATGAACAGCAAGATCAGGATGCCGACGACGATCAGCAGTTGCTGCCAGGTGAAGCTAAACAGCTTCGTGCGATCCGTGTACCAGCCGAAGTTAACGGGCTGGATTTGCACGTTCGGGTCGAAAATATGGGCAATGGTGCTCGGCAGGAGGTTCAAGCCGCTCTCCGGCCTGAACAGCCAGGCCCACACAACGCCCGTGACGACAAAGGCCAGCGCCATCGGGAACAGAAAAACCGTGCGGAAGAAGCCCTCGCCCCGGATATGTTGATCCAGGAGCATCGCCATGCCCAGGCCCAGACCCAGGCAGGCTACTAGAAAGATGATGGTAAAGAATATTTCGTTAACCAGGTCGTCCCGGAAGCGGATGCCGGGGAAAGCCGACGTAAACAACTCGGTGTAGTTCTTCAGCCCGACAAAATCAACACAGGCTTTATCGGAAAGCGGCGCGGTGGTATCGCAGTTGTTATGGCTGGCGCGGTAGTCGGCCAGGCTTTGCGTCACGCCGTTGACTGTGATCGTTGTGTCGGGGGGCTGCTGGTCAGGCGGTACCTCAAGAATCGCTTTTTTCTGCGGGTCGGGGTTGCCCCAGTCCGTCAAAGAAGAATAGATCGTCTTGCCGATGAAGCCGTAGACGAAGATCGCCAACAGGATGATTGACGGCGTAATCATTAAGATTGCGGTCAAGCGGTCTCTCGACATGGGCCGCATATCACTTTCCTCACTTCGTTTTCTTCGACGGCGGGCTGCGGAATAGACCGCCCGCACATCACCTGACGTTATTTTTGGTCTGGTAAAAGCTATTCTAAAAGATCCCTCATTCCCCCGGCCCCTTTCCCCCACAACATGGGGGGAAGGGGAGAAA
>DATGFK010000481.1:0-4258 GCA_035309185.1 Aggregatilineales bacterium | reverse complement strand
CGAAAACGTCTACGCCTGACGCGACCGCCCCATCTCTTCGAGATACTTCTCCCGGTTTGCGCCGCGCGCAATCTTGCCGCTGCTGGTCTTGTACAGCCATTTCGCATCGACCAGGAGAACGTTGCTGACCGCCGTTTCGGTCTGCTGCGCGACTCGCATCCGAACCTCGCGCCCGATTGCGCTACGGGCGTCTTCGTCGTCCGTCTCAGCCTCGACGACGATCACGACGGCTTCCGTGCCAAGCCGTTCGTCGGGAACGCCAAAAGCCACCACGCGGCCCGGATGCACGCCGGGCACTTCGTTGGCAATCGCTTCCAGGTCTTGCGGGTAGATGTTTTTGCCGCCGACGATGATCAGATCTTTCTTGCGCCCGGTGATGTATAGTTCGCCATTGGCGAGGTAGCCCAGGTCGCCGGTCAGGTACCAGCCGTCGAACATGACCTGCGCGGTCAGATCGTCGCGTTTGTAGTAGCTGCTCAACATGCTATCGCTGCGGACTGCCACCTCGCCCACGTGCCGTTCAGGCAGGGCCTTGCGCCCGTCGTCCACGATCCTGATCTCGCAGCGGGGGATCGCCCGCCCACAGGACAGCATCTCCGCCGACAATTCTTCGCCCTCGACTCCTTCAGCGCGGTGGGCTTCGGCCAATTTGGCCCGGCTGATCACGTCCACCGTGACGGGGCCATCCATGCCGCCTTGCGTCACGGCGAAGGTATTCTCGGCCATCGCGTAGCTGGTCGTGAGGGCGTCCTCGCGCAGCCCGTAGGCGGCGAAGCGTTTGGCGAACAGGCGATGGCTCTCCGCCTGCATCGGTTCGGAACAGTTGACGAACGCGCGCAGGCTGCCCAGGCTGACGCCTTCGATCTCCCTATCGCGGATGCGAGTCGCCATGAAGTTGTAGGCGAAGTTCGGCAGCCAGCACAACGTCCCGTGATAATCGTGGATAGCGCGCAGCAGAATTCGCGGATCGCGTACCCACTGGAAGGGCGACATCAGCACCAGCGGAATGCCCTGCGCCACCGGCATAATGAAGCCCGCGATCAGCCCCATGTCGTGGTAGAGCGGCAGCCAGGACACGATCACGTCGTCGGCACTCAGGCGGATGGCCTGCCCATAACTGGCAAGCTGATTCAACACGGAAGCGTGCGACAGCGCCACACCCTTTTGCAGTCCAGTCGTTCCCGAAGAATGTTGCAGGAAGGCGATGTCTGCGCCGATCACGCCCGGATCGAAGTGCGGGCTGCCCGCGCCCGGCTTCAGCCGCGCCGCGCCAATCACTTCCACGCCGGACAGGAGATTGGTGAGGATGTCGAGGAATTCCTCGGAGGCGATCACCGCCCGCGCGCCGGAATGCGCCACCAGCGCCTGGACGCGCTCACAGTACATCTGAGGATCAAGTTTATCGGAGAGGAACGGGAAGATGGAGGGGATCGCGCCGAGCATCATGGCGCCCCAGAAGGCGTACAGCAGGGCATCGCCGTGCTGCATGACCAGGATCACGAGATCGCGCGGGGCCACGCCAACTTCGCGCAGCGCCTGGGCATAGCGGCCCGCGCCATCGAAAAACTCGCGGGTGGTGATCGACGTGGGGGCTTCGCTGCCCGCGTTGATCAGCGTCAGGGCCAGGCCATCCGGGTTGCCCTCGTATTGCCGCCGGGCCAGGTCGAGCAGCGTGGTCACCTCGCCGCGATTTGTCTGCGTGAGCAGGAAGTGGCTGGCCGCGCCCTGCGTCTGGTCGGTCTTACTTTTTGTGAGATTCGACATAGGACGCAATCATCTCTACGCTGTCCATATTGTCGGCGTTCAACTCAGTATCGTCGGGACGAACGCCAAAGGTTTCTTCCAGGAACATCGAAAGTTCCACAAGCGAAAACGAATCGATGACGCCGCCTGAAATCAGCTTGTCGTTATCGCCTAGTTTGTATTTCGGATTGCGAATCAGCTTGGTCACGATGTAGTCGCGAATCGAGTCTTTGGTATCCATCAAGGGTTCTCCCAGCAATTGAAGGGTGGTCGTGCAAACGGCGAAATTGTAGCGTGGACGCCTCGATTCGGAAAATGACCATTGTCCGTCTGTTAAAGGCGGTCACCCAATTGACGATCTCTTGACGGCGCAAGCAGTAAGATTCATGGCGACGATTTAGGTAACGTGAAAGGAGCGAAGAACTTGGGCGCTTATCTGTCGCGTATACGATGGCTCGCGCTTGCGGGCGGCGCAGCAATCGTCCTGGGGATTGTGTTCGTTGTTGGGCCGCACCTCCAACGAGACGATTCAATCCGCAGCTTCAACGGGCACTCCGACATGGTTTCTAGCGTCGCTTTTTCCCCGGATGGCAAAACGATCCTCAGCGGCAGCCACGACAACACGGCGCGGCTGTGGAATGTAGATAGCGGGCAAGTTATCTATATCTTCAGCAGCCATACGGCTCCCGTTTACAGCGTTTCCTTTTCACCCGACGGTCAGTCGCTGGTCACCGGCAGTTGGGACGGATCAGTTCGGCGCTGGTCGGCGCGAGAAGGCTATGAATTTCAGATCTGCTGCCAGAGCCAGGGCCCCATATGGGGCAACCTATATTTACCCGATGGCAAAACGATGCGCACCTGCTGCGTTCCGGTTTACGGAGTCGCACTCTCGCCAGACGGCAAGACATTCTTTGTTGGGACTGGGGATGGCTGGGGTACCTTGTGGGATGTGGCAAGTGGATCTCGTCTGCGAACCGTGCCGGTAGAGGAAACGGTTTTCAGTGTAGCATTCTCTCCCGATGGGAAAACCATGCTTAGCGGTAGTGCCAATGAAAAAGCTAAACTGTGGGACGTTCAAACTGGACAACTGCTCCAGACCTTCGCCGGGCATACCGCCGCCATATACAGCGTGGCGTTTTCTCCTGATGGTAAGACTGTGCTCACGGGCAGTGGCGACCATACGGCCCGGATGTGGAATACGCAGAGTGGGGTTTTGCTTAAAACATTCAGCGGACACACCGATAGGATTAATAGCGTGGCGTTTTCTCCTGATGGTAAGACTGTGCTCACGGGCAGCGACGACCGCACGGCGCGGCTGTGGGACGTGCAGACTGGACAACCGATCCAGACCTTCGTCGGGCATCGCGACGGTGTATCCAGTGTCGCTTTTTCCCCGGATGGCAAGACCATCGTCACTGGCAGCGTAGACAACACGGCCAAATTGTGGCTTGTGCGGGGCGCTTAGCGCACTTCACTCTGCCGCTGTTCCAACGTTCTACACCGCATCAAATTGATCCGCATTTTTAGCCTCAATAATCCTGGCTGCTCAGGTTGTTTATCGGGAGTGACCTGAGCAGTTTCGATTGTCGCGCGAAAGCGCGGGCAAAATTCTCGTCTTTCGCACGATGCGTGGTACACTTGCTCCTTTGCTGCCTGACAACGGGTGATCCTTCACCTGTCACCAACCTTTATTCTTGGAGAGTCAATGTCCGAAACAGTAAATTCAACACCCGATGCTCTGGAGGCAATTGTCTCCGAATATGAAACCGGCGTTGCCGAACACGAAACCAACGATCCAAAGACCTGGCTTGCCGTCCGCGATCAAATCGAAACTCACTACGATGAACTGACTGAGGAGCAGGCGTCGCGCGTCGAAGACGCCGATTCTGATCTCGTCGAACACGCGGGCGAAGTCGCCGCGCGCCTGGCTGCCACGCCGGGCGAATCCCTGCGCGATCTGCGCAAAGGGACGGCCCGCCCGCCGGAGCAGTGGTGGTGGTACCTGGACGTGTTATCCCACGTCTCTGACCATTACGAATCGGGCGGAAAAACCGAGGGTTCGACTGCCTCTCGCCTGCTGACCATTGTGGAACTGGTCGTGCTGGCCGTAGCCATCGTGCTGCTGGCGATCCGCTTCCTGCCGCAGCTCCAGGGCAGCGCCACACCCACCGCTTTCCCGACCTTCACCCCGGCGCCCACCTCCACGCCTGACCCCAGCGCCTTCGATCTGACGACCGCGACGACCTTCAAGGCGCCCAACGATGTGGTCGAGATCCTCCTGCCTAAATCGTGGAAGAACAACGATCTCAGCAATCCGGCGATGTACAGCTTCGTCCTGGGCGACCCGCAGAATCCGACAGTTGAAATTCGCGTCTGGATTGACACGCTCGCCAATTTGTTCGGCGGCCAGAGCGGCGCAACGGCCCCAACAACGCCCCAGGACGCCCTGAAGTCCATCAGCGACAACTTCAAGCAGAGCGCGCCGTCCACCAGTGGCGCCAAATTCAGCGAAGTA
>DATGFK010000480.1:0-2588 GCA_035309185.1 Aggregatilineales bacterium | reverse complement strand
ACGCGATCCAAAAGATCGTGATGTCCTGGCTTGTGCGGTCGGAGGCAGGGCAGATTCCGTCGTATCTGGTGACAAAGATCTCCTGGTTTTGGGCCAGTACAAAAGCATTCAGATTGTTAGTGCCGATCAATTCTTGCAGCGCCTTCCACATTCATAAAGAAACATCTCAATACAAACGAGGAAACCAATGTCGAGCGATATCATCGAACTTCAGAAGGAAAACGGCATACTGAAAGGGCGGATCGCCAAACTTGAGCGTACCGTTGCTTTCCTATTGGATCACACCCACGCGACTTATGTAGACCAACCCGATAGCGGACCAATGCCAGATGTTACCGCCCTGGCTCACAGCGGGAATAAACTGGGCGCCATCAAACTCTATCGCGAAAAGACAGGCGCATCCCTTGCCGATGCACAAAGATACGTCGAAGAGTTGTAACGGCGCCTTAACGACGGATAAAGCGAAATCTTGACCTCACCCCTGTCTCCCTCAACCGAAAGCGCGCGGAGAGGGGAACCTGCCAACAACCACGATCCGGCTCCCCTTTCCTAGCAATCGTGCGAGGGGAAAAAGCACGCTGGAAGTCCCTCGCCCGCCCGCGGGAGAGGGATTTAGGGTGAGGGATACAGCCACAACAGGTACCACCTGCCCCTGTGAGGGGAGGCAGGTCTGCGGTAAGATTGTACATAGGTACGGTCTTAGAATCCCGCATTCAGCCTTCGAGGAGAAAATCAGCAATGACCACCAGTTCGCGCACCTGGTTTTATAACGAGCCGGAACACCGCCCGTACTACATTGAAGAGCGGGTGAATCAGAACCTATGGGCGACACGCTTTGGCTCGATTTACCTGGATTGTGTCCGGGCTGAACCGCCCTTCCGCATGGAAGGTGTCTGGCACGACATTACCGTTTCCATCGAGTGGAAGCCCAATGCGTGGTTCACGCTGCGCAGCAGCAAAGAAGATCGCACGCTGATCGGCGGCTTCGTGCAGGTACTCGGATTCGCGCCAGCGTTGAGCTATAACGACGAGAACGGCGTATTCATCGTCGAATGGTGGCGTAACGAAGCGGACAAGGCGAAGCGTCTCCAGGAGATGATGGGACATCCCATCTACACCAATCTCAAGACCTACAAGCGCTGACGCGCCCTGGACTCCTGATGTGCCGCGTCTGCACAATCGAGTAGGAGGCTTTAATGGTAACACGTTCCATTATTCGTTTTGATTTCGAGCGTGACGTGCGCATTGCCGATGCAATGGCCTCGCGCCTCAAGCCGTATGTGTACGAGAACGAACTGTACGGCCTGATGCCGAACGATTATCCCAAGCTAACCCTGGGTGGCCTGCTCATGCGCCTGCACCGGCTGAAGGCGCTCTCCAATTTGCTGACTCCCAAGCAAAACGAACTGCGTCAGCAGGCGCAAGCCAAACACGACGAAATCCTCCGCGACTGGCGCGTCGCCTACGAGGGCAAGATCAAACGGGAGTTCCAGGCCCGGCTGGTTTCACTGAACGGCCTGCTGGACGAATGCAACGGCAATCCCGAACGCTGCGCGGAGAACTATCCGCTGCTGGCCGAGACGCGAGTCATGACGGCGGCGCTGGCCGAAGAGGCCGAAGCCCTCAACATCTTCTCGACGGACATGAAGAATGGCCTGGGCGCGGTAGACAATAAGATGCACCGCTTCACGGAACACGGGTCGTTCATCTGGGACGAGCGCTTGCATAGCGCTTATCCCGATAAGAAATTCTGGTATCTGTACGTGAAATAGCTGCCAGCCTATAGCACTGCGACGGTTGCCGCCAGCGATTTCACAAGGTTAAAAATCCCATGACTGACGCGACGACACTGGCGATCCCGCTCAATAAAGCCGCCGAGGAACCGATCTACCGGCAGGTCATGCGCGCCATCCAGGAGCAGATCGCGCAGGGATCGCTCCAGCCAGGGGATCGCTTGCCGCCCAGCCGTGACCTGGCGGACACGCTTGGCATCAGCCGGATCAGCGTAGTCAACGCCTACGCGGAATTGCGCGCGGCGGGGGTGCTCTCGGCCCATCCGGGCCGGGGAACTTTCGTCGCAGGGCTGGCCGCCGCGATTTCCGATCCGCGCCTGCTTCCCTCGATTGCCGCCAATCCTGCCGCGCAGAACATGCAGCATCTAGGCCAGCAGCCTGGGATCATCGCCTTCAGCGGCGGCGCGCCCGCCGAGGAATTCTTGCCGGTGCAGGGCATTCGGCAGTCCATCAACGCCGTGCTGGATCGGGACGGCGCGGCGGCGGTAGCCTACGAGGAGACCGAGGGCTATCTCCCGCTCCGTCAGATCGTGGGCGAGTACCTGGCTTCCCTGGGCATTGCCACCACGCCGGATCGCGTGCTGATCACCGGGGGCTGCCAGCAGGCGCTTGATCTCGCGTTACAGGCCCTGCTTGCCGAGGGCGAAATTTTGCTGACGACCAATCCGTCCTACCTGGGTATCCTGGACATTGCCCGAATCCGGCGGGTGGGGGTGGTCGGCGTGCCGGTAGATGCGGACGGCATTCGCCTCGATCAGCTTGAGGCGGCGATCAACACGCACCACTCTCGACTGA
>DATGFK010000479.1:0-3023 GCA_035309185.1 Aggregatilineales bacterium | reverse complement strand
CTGGCGGGTTTGCGCCAGGCGCGACACGAAGGCATCATCCGCGCAGAAGATCGCGTTGTGTTGCTCGTCACGGGCAGCGGCCTGAAAGACGTTCGCTCGGCACTGCGCAGCCTGGGCAGTACAAGCGCCGCCGAACACGTTGAAGCGACCTTACCGGCGATTCGCGACTTGGTCGAGCGCTTGGGATTGGCGCTATTAAAATAATCCAAATCACAGGTGAATATGCCGTTTCAGGTACGCCTTTCTTACACGCTATGTGTATATGGTAGTCATCTGCTAAAATTGGAACCATGCAAAAAAACATGGAAACGACTGTTACGGAAAAACCTGTTTATTCGGTGGTAGCGCCGGTCTACAACGAATCCAAGAGTCTGCCTGAATTCTACGAGCGCATCTGCAAAGCGCTGGAAAGCCTCGGTGAACCCTGGGAACTGGTGCTGGTCAACGACGGCAGCCGCGACAACTCGCTGGAAGTCATGCGCGGACTTCGCCAGACTGACCCTCGCGTAAAACTTATAGACTTCGCCCGCAACTTCGGGCACCAGATCGCCGTCACAGCCGGGATGGATTACGCTTCGGGCGATGCCGTGGTCATCATCGACTCTGATCTGCAAGACCCGCCTGAAACCGTTCCCGGCCTCATCGCCAGGTGGAAAGAGGGCTTTGAGGTCGTCTACGCCGTGCGCAATAAGCGGCCCGGCGAAACCTGGTTCAAATTGGTTACGGCCAAGCTATTCTATCGCCTGATCTATCGCATCACGGATGTGAATATACCTGTGGATACGGGCGATTTCCGCCTGATGGATCGCCGTGTGGTGAATGCCGTATCCGGGATGCGCGAACATAACCGCTTCATTCGGGGCATGACCAGTTGGGTCGGCTTTCGGCAAACCGGCGTGTACTATGACCGCGACGTGCGCCGGTTCGGGTCAACCAACTATCCCCTTCGTAAGATGATGAAACTGGCCTGGGATGCCATTACGGGATTTTCGTTTTATCCCCTGCAACTGGCACTCTATGCGAGCTTCGCCCTCTTTGTGCTGTCCATTCTGGGCATACCCATTGTCGCCGTCCTGCGCCTGACGACGGGGACGGATTGGTTTCACGGCCAGGCTACGGCCATCGTAATCATCCTGTTGCTCAGTTCATTCCAGTTCCTGTTTTTCTTTATCCTTGGGCAATACCTCGGACGAATCTATGACGAGGTACGTGGGCGTCCGCTGTATATTGTGGCGGATACCTTCGGCCTCTCAAGTCAGGATCGCAAGCCACCAGCCGAAAATAGTTCTGTATCGGAACGCTAGATGAAACAAAGTGGAGGGGGAATGGCAAAAGACGACACGCCCGGGCCGGCGGCAAAGGTTCAGATGTACGAGCAGGCGGTGCTGGAATATGAGCGGCTGAGCAAAGAGATCGTGAAGATGCTGTCCTCGAAAGATGGGCACGCCGATAAGCTCAGCGACGAGGAATTTGCGCATTACCGGGAACTGGCTGACCTGCGCGATCTGGCCTACAACAAGGTAAAAACGCTCGAACGTGGGCTGCTGGACGACGTTTAAATTTCTGGTTGAGCACCAATATCCCTGCCATGATCGAAATTGTCACTGCCCAAAGCGGGCAAGCACTGGAACACCTCATCCAACTGTCTCAGGAGTACGTGGACTGGATGGTCGCTGAGATTCGAGTTCATTACCCGGATTTAAGCCTCGACGAATTCACTTCGGAACATGACTACGACGATGTGCGCAAGAAATTTCCCGGAGAACACGTCCCGCCGCAGGGATGTCTTCTCGTCGCGTTGAACAATGGCGAAGCGTGTGGGTGTGTGGCACTGGGCAAACTGACAGACTCGGTTGGCGAGCTGCGAACGCTCTACGTCCGGCCCGCCTGTCGTGGAACAGGCGTGGGGCGAAAGCTTGTTGAGGCTGCGCTCAAGCAAGCGCAAAGTTTCGGTTATAGCGTTGTTCGGCTGGATACGCTGGAATTTATGGACAGCGCGCAAAAACTGTACCGCTCCTTCGGTTTTCGGGACATTCCGCCGTACCTTGATATGTCCGACTCGTTGAAACGCCACATCTGTTTTCTCGAACTCAAGTTATCGAAATAGTCTTTGCTTAGCGCCTATTCCACTGCGTAATCCAGCATAACGGTAAGCAGTTCGAGCAACACCCGTTTGGTCATCTCATAGTTTGTTGCCATACACGGCACGATACTGACCCGGCTGCTGACCTGGAGCAGCCGCCGAAGTCTATCGGGTGGCAGCGCGTCTTCGAGGTCCTGTTTGTTGGCCGCCACGACAATCGGTAGTTTTGTATGGTTCTGAAAATCGTCCAGGATCAGCCGCGTATCGTGGAATGCTTCAGGATCTGCGCTGTCCACCAGGACAATGCAGCCGCAGCCTTTATCCACACGCAGCTTCCAGGCCGAATCGAGCCGTTTTTGGCCGAGGGTCGGCAAGAAGTACCAGGCCAGCGCCGAATCGACGCTCAGCCGCCCGTAGTCTCGCTCGGAAGGCTCTTCCGCGTTCAGGGTATCATCGCTTTCATTAGGGACAACCAGTTCAACCCGGTCTGAAATCGTATGGATAAAAGCCGTCTTGCCAGCGCCATGCGCGCCCGCGACGAGTACGGTCAGGACGTGGCTTTCGGCAGCGCCCGGTATCCCGTAAAATGTCCCTGCCTCCTGCGGCTCGGACTGAGTGAGCGCGGATAGCGCAGTCTGCGCAGCCTGACGGATCACGGATTCCGGATGTTCCAGCAGACCTTCAAGCTGTGGAACAACTCGTTGATCACGGCTCTCGCCAGCGGCTTGAATAGACTGAACCAGGTGAAGCCACTGGCTCCGCTCATCATGCAGAAAGCGAATGGACTTCTCAATATCGAATCGGGGCAACATCTTTCTACATCCCTACACTGACAGGCCCAATTTCGATAATGCCAGTTGAGTCGCGGCCACGGAGCTATGGCAAATGGCCTGGATGCCAAGTTCAGAGGCCACTTCGACAAAAAGCGGGCGATCATCCA
>DATGFK010000478.1:0-9023 GCA_035309185.1 Aggregatilineales bacterium | reverse complement strand
GGGTTTGCACGATGGGATGCCCTTCGAGGCAAACGTTGGCATAGGCCCTTACTCGGTACTCATTCTGTCGCAAGGTGATTGAGGCAATCACAGGGAGCAAAGATCATGGACATGCGCGAACTCCTCGAAGCGACGGCAAAGCGCGCCGCCAGCTATCATGAAAACCTGGATCAGCGTGCTGTAATCCCTTCCGCCCAGGCCCTCGCTGACTTGAAGCGTCTCGATGAGCCGCTACCTGGACGTTCCACAGCGCCGGAAGAGGTTCTGACGCTGTTGGACAGCCTCGGCTCACCCGCGACGATGGCAACGACAGGGGGTCGCTTTTTTGGCTTTGTGACGGGCGGAACGCTCCCAGCAGCGCTGGTAGCGAACTGGATGGCCGGAGCCTGGGATCAGAATGCCGCCCTGATAGCGCTTTCACCCATTGCAGCCAAATTGGAAGAAGTAGCGATCCGCTGGCTGCTGGACGTGCTGCATCTCGCTTCGCAAGCCGGCGTCGGCTTTGTGACCTGCGCCACGGCGGCAAATTTCACAGGTTTGGCCGCTGCGCGCCACGCGCTGCTGGATCGCGTGGGATGGAATGTGGAAGCGCAGGGGTTGTTCGGCGCCCCGCCAATCACGGTCATCGTTGGTGAAGAGGTTCACGTGAGCGCCCTGAAGGCTCTCTCACTCCTGGGCCTGGGCCGCGACAGGGTCGTCCGCGTTCCCGTCGATTCGCAGGGCAGAATGCGCACCGAAGCACTACCTGTTATCTCCGGGCTGACTATCGTTTGCCTTCAAGCTGGCAATGTTAATTCGGGAGGCTTTGACCCAGCGCGCGAAATCTGCGCGAAAGCGCATCAAGCGGGCGCGTGGGTACACGTGGACGGCGCATTCGGTTTGTGGACGGCGGCATCGCCTCAGTATGCCCATCTGGTTGACGGAGTTGACGAGGCGGATTCGTGGGCCACTGACGCCCATAAGTGGCTGAATGTGCCTTATGACAGCGGACTGGCCTTCTGCCGCGACAAGAGTGCTATGGTGGCGGCGATGTCCACCACGGCGGCTTACCTGGTTCAGGCGGGCGACCGGGAACCGTACCAATATACGCCGGACTTTTCCCGCCGGGCGCGCGGTGTAGAAGTGTGGGCAGCCCTCCGATCCCTGGGCCGGGAAGGCCTGGCGGATCTGATCGCGCGTACGTGTGGATATGCCCGGCAGTTTGCCGACGGCCTGGCTAAAGCAGGCTACCACGTGCTGAATGACGTCGTCATTAACCAGGTGCTGGTCTCCTTCGGGGATTCCGAAACCACGCGCCGCGTCATCGCCGATCTGCAGGCAGACGGTACCTGCTGGTGTGGCGGAACGGTCTGGCAAGGTCAAACCGCGATGCGCATCAGCGTCTCTTCGTGGGCAACCACCCCGGAAGATGTCGCGAAGAGTCTCGATGCGATGCTCCGGATCGCAGCCAAACATCGCTCCGCAAGTTGAAGGGCCGCCACTCGTCGCGATCCCTGCAATTACCTGACGCAGCGTGGAGATGTGTTACAATCGGCGGTATGGTCAGCATAGAACATACCCAGGATACGCAACAAACTGCGGCAGAATCCCGACAGTCTACCGGGCCGGTGCTGGCGATCATTCCCGCCTATAATGAGGATCGTTTCATTTCCGGCGTTGTCTTGAAGGCGCAGCCCTTCGTGGACGAGGTAATCGTCATAGACGACGGCTCTATGGATCAGACGGCCTGGTTGGCGGAAAAATGCGGTGCGCGAGTGATCCGCCAGCCGCACAACCGGGGCAAAGCCGCCGCTGTTAACGCGGGATTCGCCGTGGCGCGCGAGCTAAAAGCGGTTGCCGTCGTGATGCTTGACGGCGACGGGCAGCACAGTCCAGCCGATATTCCGACGGTACTCAAGCCCATCTTGAGTGGCGATGCGGACATCGTAGTCGGGTCGCGTTTCCTGGGAGTCACGAGCAATACCCCGCGCTCGCGTATCTTTGGGCAGCACGCCCTGACCGTGGCAACCAACCTTGCCTCCGGTGTGCCTTTAACCGATTCGCAGACCGGTTTCCGGGCGCTTTCCCGGCAAGCAGTCGAAAAACTGGCCTTTACCACCAGTGGCTTCTCGCTCGAATCGGAAATGCAGTTTCTTATCAAAGATCACAACCTGAAGGTGTGTGAAGTCCCAATTGAAGTAAATTACGACGAGGGGCCAAAACGGAACCCGATCAGTCACGGCCTTCAGGTGCTCAACGGGATTTTGCGAATCATCGGGCAAAACCGTCCCCTGTTTTTCTTCGGCGTGCCGGGCCTTACGGTCATGTTGTTGGGCATCCTGGGCGGCCTGACCGTCATTGACAGCTACAACCGATCACAGCGTTTTGCCATAGGCTCAGGCCTGATCTCGATCACGTTGGTGATCCTGGGTATGTTATGCATGTTTACCGGCATCATCCTGCATACCATTCGCGCCTACATGACGGAGTGAGTCAGGGCTGGCATGGAACACAAGGCATTTTTGTTCGACTATGATGCCTTCGTGACCGAACTGGCTCCCGTGCTCCAGGACGCACTACTATCCAACGATGCGGTCGCGCTGGCAGATTTCTTGGATCAAAATCTTGCCGATCTCCGGCACCCAATGGAACATCACAAACTTGACGAGGACTGGCGATCTGAACTCGTCGAAGTGGACGTTCAAATCGTCGCCGATCTTGCCCTGACAAAGTATTACGATCCACGTGAGGATTATGGCCTGGGCGAAGCCTGGGATGACTTGTGGGATTTCCTGGAAGAGTTTGGATTGCAGGAAGTGATGCTCGGCAGGGCCTTCGGGCGAGGTGAGCGAATATTCTGCCCCGGTACAATCGGCAGTTATTTTCAAACGCCGGAGCAGGTAACGGACAATCTCAAGAGATTGGACGAACTTTATCAGGACAACCCCGAAATCGAAGACGAACTGGACGAAATCGGCATTCTGTTCCAGCGCGCGGCCCGCGCCCGTCGTGGCCTGTACGTGACATTCTGAGAGTCGCTTGCCATTACAGGCATAGCGTCGTCGGGGAATGGGTAATCATGCGTATTAACTCTTGGCAGTTGTCACGCTTTGCGTTCTGGTTAGAATCAGGATCATGAACAACCTCGATGCGCTTCGATCCAAATATCGCGAGATTTTCCGCCGACTGGCGGATGTCTATGGATTCCCGACCTGGCGGCAGGCGTTACCGCCTGTAGATGAGCTAGTCTGCACGATTCTAAGCCAGAACACCTCGGATTTGAACCGGGATAAAGCCTTCGATGCCCTCAAAACACGCTATCCAACCTGGGAACAGGTGCGCGATGCGCCCCTCGGCGACCTGATATACACGATCCGAATGGCAGGACTTTCCAACACCAAGGGGCCTGCGATCCAGCGCGTACTGAACGAGATCAGTCTTGAACGGGGCAGCATCACACTGGACTTCCTGGCAGACATGGAAATCAACGAAGCCAAAGCGTGGTTGACGCATTTCAACGGCGTAGGGCCAAAGACGGCAGCCATTGTCTTATTGTTCGCTTTCAATCGGCCTGCGTTCCCGGTGGACACGCACGTTCACCGGGTCACACAGCGCCTGGGTCTTATCGGCCCGAAGGTCAGCCGGGAACAGGCCCACGAAATCCTTGAAGCGATTATCCCGCCGGAAGAATACTATCAGGCCCACTTGAATCTGATTCAGCATGGGCGGATGGTGTGCAAAGCGCCAACCCCCCTTTGCGAACGTTGCCCTTTAACCGATATCTGCGATTATTATCAAACAGTGACTATAAGTGGCAAGGACAGTTCAGGAACGCGATCACGTAGTCGTAAAGGAAAACGCGATGACTGAGGCAACCCGTCGTACCGGTTCAGAACTCGACCAGGCACTCACCAGTGCTCGCCAGACGATGACGCTGCTGCGCAGCCAGGCCCAGTCAGGAAGAATGGATCTGGCATTCCTGGAAAAACGCCTGGGCGCCATTGAAGTATTGATGGGCGAACTTTCAGAAGATCGTAAGGCTATCGGCCAGCAGGAGCGCTACGGCAAACTGTACGAAGTCAGCCGCGTGATTGGCTCCTCACTTGACTTGCAAACCGTGCTTGACCAGGTGATGGACGCCATTATCCAGTTGACCGGAGCGGAACGCGGCTTCCTGATGCTTCTAGACGATGATGGCAATCTAAACGTCCGCGTTGCGCGCAACTTTGACCAGGCCACCATTGATTCAGGCGGTTTTGCCCTGAGCCGAACCGTCACCCGTCGCGTCCTGGAAACCGGTCAGGCGATTGTGACCACCAATGCGCAAGAAGATCCGCGCTTTGCCGGGCAGCAAAGCGTGGTGGCGAATGCGCTCCGAAGCATTATGGCAAGCCCGCTGCGGGTGCGCGGCGAGGTGATCGGTGTAACTTACGTGGATAACCGGGTGCGTACCGGCTTGTTCTCCGAGCAAGACCTCGACGTTTTGGACGCTTTTGCCGGGCAGGCGGCTGTCGCCATTGACAATGCGCGGCTGTTTAGTGCCACGGACGAGGCCCTGTCGGCTCGCGTCGAAGAACTGCGGATGCTACAACGGGTTGACCGCCAGCTTAATGAGACGCTTGACTCTGCCAAAGCGATGGCGATCACGTTGGAATGGACAAGCCGCGTCTGTAACGCGCAGAGCGCGACGATGAGCCTCCTCGACCCGGATCAGAATATCCTGCGTGTGGTGTCTCATTATGGCGGAACCGATGCCACATCCACCGGCGAGACATTAGCGCCAAGCCATCCTCTGGTTTCGCGCGTGCTTCAAACGCGCGAAACTTCGGTGGGCCAGCTTGACGGCGATGCGCCCATGCTGGTTGTTCCCGTGCGGCGCGAGGGCAAGGTCATCGGCATCATTACCATGACAGGCACAAGCGAGACTGCCTTTACAGAAGACAACGTGGCCCTGGTCACGCGAATGGCTGACCGCGCTGCAATCGCTATTGAAAACGCGCGTCTATATGACGCAGTACAGGCGGCGAACAATGCCAAGTCTGAGTTTGTAAGCCTTGTGGCGCATGAATTAAAAGTTCCCATGACCAGCATCCAGGGCTATGCCGATATTCTGCCAAAAGCCGGGCCGGTCACCGAGCAGCAGCAACAGTTTGTCGGGATTATCAAAAATAACGTCAACCGGATGAAGGTGCTGGTAAGTGACCTGAGCGACATCAGCCGCATCGAATCCGGCCAACTGCGGGTTAACATGGCTTCAGTCAATCTTTCTGACGCTATCAAAACAGCCCTTGAAGGCACCATGACGGAAATCGAGAACCGTCAGCACAAGCTGGTCGTCAATGTGGAGCCGAACCTTCCGCCCGTCCAGGCAGACCCGGATCGAATTGCGCAGGTGCTTCTCAACCTGGTAAGCAACGCCTACAAATATTCCCCCAACAGTTCAACCATTACGGTCAAGGCCACGCGCAGCAATGACCGCGTGCTGGTCAGCGTTGCCGATACCGGAGTCGGGATGACGCCCGAACAGCTTGCAAAACTCGGCACAAAATTCTGGCGCGCCGACAACGGATTGCAGCAGCAAGGCACAGGACTCGGCTTTGCCATCACGCGCAACCTGATTGAACTGATGAACGCCAGCCTGGACATCGAAAGCGTGCCGGGCAAAGGCAGTAAATTTACAATTGGGCTTGCTATTGCGCATTAACGCGCCTGGGCGGTTATACTAGGGCCTGTTATCGGGGACAGGACTTCGGTCTGCTGCCGGGCTTCCGGCAACGGAGATTTTTTGGATGCACCTTTACCTTTCGCCCCACGCGGACGACGTGGCACTGAGCTGTGGCGCTCAGATCGCTACGCTCATCCGCAACGGGGAGCGGGTCGTTATTTTTACCGTCATGGCGGGCGATCCCCCGGTTGGCTTTACGCCGAACGACTACACGCGCGCCTTGCATGAACGCTGGAAACTGGATGATCACACGGTAACTGAAGCGCGACGCAACGAAGACCTGGCGGCGGGCAAAGCGTTAGGCGCAGAAGTGAAGTTTGGGCCATACCCGGATTGTATTTACCGGGTCGATCCCAAGTCCAATACGCCGCTGTACAATTCTGATCAGGCGATCTTCAACACGATTCACCCTTATGACCCGGCTAAAGAAGCCAAACGCGCCGCCGTCATTCAGGTCATTTTTGGGTTGTTTAACCTGTCGTCTATGGATACCATTCATGTCCCGCTGGCCGTGGGCAATCACGTGGATCATCAGTTGGTTCGGGATATGGGAAAAGCCATCGCCCAATGGCGTCCCAATAATCCGCTATACTTTTATGATGATTATCCCTACGCGCTAAAGGGTTTAACGGTGATTAGGCAGGCGGTCACTGATCTTGAGCTTGACACGACTCGAACGCTGCATCATGTGGACGACAGCGCCATCGGCGCTAAAATCAAAGCCGTGGCCTGCTACCAATCGCAGATTAGCACTTTCTGGGATAGTACCGCACGGATGGAACGAGAGATTCGCGCCTTCGTCAACCAGGTTGGCGGCGAAGGCGAGTGGCGCCTGATTGCCAGTTAATTGCCAGCTACTTTTATCTAAAGCAGGTTCTTCCACCGGGGAAACGAGCGAAATATGAGTGAACAGACTTCCATTAAGCAGGCCCAGCAGCTTGTCGAGAGCTTGCAACAGCAGGTTGGCAACCTCGAAGTGAGCGATTTGAAAGCGCAGCTCTCCCAGCTTCGCGATCTCCTCACCCAGGCTGCCACGCGCGGCGAGGGGCAGGATGCCGAAACATTGCGCGGCGAATTGACGAGTTTCATCGAACGCACGGCGTCATTCAACTCGATGATGGTTCACGAGATTCGCAAACCGATGACCAGCATTCGCGGCTACGCCGATATGCTTGCCAAGCCCGGCATGATCGGCCCGATGAACGACATGCAGCAGCAGTTCATTGACACCATCCGCACCAATGTGATCCGCATGGAAGGACTCGTAACGGACATCAGCGACATCAGCAAGTTGAATTCCGGGCGGATCAAACTTGATGATAAGATGACCACCTTCGGACAAATTATTATGGAAGTCCAGAAGTTGGCCGAACCGCTCATTGCCGAATTTCAGCATACGGTGACCTGGGACATTCCCCAGGGATTGCCCATCCTGAATGCCGATTCCAAGCAGCTTTCTAAGGTGACTTTTAATTTGCTGAAGAATGCGATCCAATATACCCCCAAGGGCGGCACGATCACGGTTCACGCCGAGCGGCGTGAGGGGAACGTGTTGTACGTTTCCGTGACCGACACCGGTATCGGCATGAAGCCGCAGGAGATCGAACGGCTGGGCGAAGTCTTCTACCGTGCCGACCACGAACTCGTCACCACGCAGAAAGGCTATGGGCTGGGCATCCCCATCGTGAAGGGCTTCCTGAACTTGATGGGCAGCCAGCTTTCCTGCGAGAGTACGCCCGACAAGGGCAGCACCTTCAGTTTCACGCTGGTCGGCATCGGCTAACCCGACTCCGGTCCTGTGCACGCCGCTATGAAAACCTTGATCCTGATCCGATGGCCTGGGGGCAAGAGATGATCGCGCAACCCTTACGCATGATTGGTGCCACATTCGCTGGTTTTGTTATCGCGCTGCTGGCTGTAATGTCTCTCATGGTCGGAAGACCCGCAGCGGCGCAGCAAGCCAATGCGGGGGCGCCGACGCCGGTCCCGCCCGGCGCATCGGTCACGATCGTGAATCCCCTGGCCTACCGCACCCCCCAGGGCAATATCGCAGTGACGAGCATGGCAGCTCTGGCGCAAAGTGGTGCGGGCAAAGCGCCCTACGATCCCGGCGTTGCCATTACGCAGGATGCAGGGAAAGGCCATACCTACGATAATCTGCGATGGTCTCCTGACGGCACCAACCTGCTGTTTACCGACAGCAACTCGAATTCAGCTTACCTGGCCGTGTCCGGGCAAAAGCCCGTTCAGATTGCGTCTAATCTGGCGCCAAACTTTCCCGCCGCCTGGGCGCCCGATGGCAAGCAGATCGCTGTCGCCGTGGGCACAGGCCAATCTTCTGCCGACGGAACAGTGTATCAAATTCAGCTATTGACCCTCAGTAGTGGAACGGTCAGCCAACCCCAGTTTGGGGCATCCTTCGTCGTCGGGGCGAACTGCGGCGGCGGAGGCACCAACGACCCTGCCCTTGCCCTGTATAGCATTGAAACGGCCCCGGCAGGCTATACATTTTCCCTGGACTGGACGCCGACTGGCTTTCTACATTCCATAGACTGCTCCGGACGCGGAGTCGGTTTCACGTCGCTGGGCGAACAGAACACAGACTGGACAGCCCCTTCCATTTCGCGTGTCGTACCGTCTCCTGATGGGGCGAAAGCGGCAGGCGTCGTGGTTGCCCAGGGCGGCGATCTCTACCTGCAAAGCGGCACACTGGCAGAGATTGATCTGCGCAACGGCGCGATAAGCGAGGTGACGGGCGACACGACAGTAGATCGCGTGGCCTGGAGTCCCGACGGCAAGAACCTGGTCTACACGACGCGCGCGGTGGGAACCAGCTTCCCACTCACCGCCAAAGCGCCCGCCGAGGCTCAGGCGATGTTTAACGATCTGCGCGGCTACGCCTGTGGCGTGTGGCATATCGCGCTGGGCGACGCAAATGCAAAACCGGTTGAACTCTTTCATAGCGACGAACGCGGTACCTATGCGCTTGGTCTGCTCCAGGTCAGCGGCGATCAATCCGCCATCGCCGTGACGAGCATTCTCTCCGACGCCGCGCTGGTCAATGCGCTTAACCAGGGCGCGAGCCTCAAAGCCGCCGCTGGAGATGCTCCCTACGCCTCCATCCTGCTGCTCCCCTGGAGCGGCGCATCCCAAAGCGTTTCGACGGCGCTTCTGGGGGGACAGCCAGCCATCGGCAAAGGGCCATTCACGGCGATTGCGGCACAAAATCAGCAGCCATCAGCCGGGAGCAGCCCAACCCTGGCCCCCGTTGGCAATCCGCAGAATCAATCATCCGGCGCGCAGAGTACAGCAATCGGAC
>DATGFK010000477.1:0-5783 GCA_035309185.1 Aggregatilineales bacterium | reverse complement strand
AAATTACTGTCAGCCCGACGCCGAGTTGAGACGTGCCTGCGCGAACGATCTGCTGGAACGTCGCGTCGTCAATGCGTCCCGTCGCATATTCCATGACGGTTTCCGAAAGGCTATTCGCGATGGCAAGCGCCACAAATTGCTGGCGGTTGATATACGCATCCATCGTCATGGAAGCCATCTGAGAACCGGTCACGGCCAGCAGCACCGTCAACACAAGTCCGAGAGCCAGCGCGATTGCCGTTACAAGTTGTACGCGCAGAGATTTCATCGGTTCATGACCTTGACAGCGCGGCCATTTCCTCGCGTGTGGCAAAGCGATAGCCCACACTCCGCACCGTTTGAATGTACTGCGGAGCCGAGGGGTCGTCTTCAACTTTCTGCCGCAGCCAGCGAATGTGTACGTCCAGGGTGCGCATATCCCCCAACCAATCGGTGTCCCAGACCTCGTTGAACAGCGTTTCTCGATCCACGACCTTACCTGCCTGGCGCATGAGGATGAGGAGCAGGTCATATTCTTTCGGGCGCATGACCAACTCTACGCCGCTCTTATACGCCCGGCGGCCCAGCGCATCCAGCCGGATGTCGCCTATCTGCATCTCAGATTCCGCTGACGTGTTCTGATCCCACTGGACGCGACGCAGCATCGCGCGGATGCGTGCCACCAGTTCCTGAGCCGAAAATGGCTTCGTCAGGTAATCGTCCGCGCCCAGTTCCAGTCCCTTCACGCGGTCAATTTCGGCGTCCAGTGCCGTCAACATCAGGATGGGAACCTGGGAAAATCGTCGGATTTCCTGGCAGACCTGCCAGCCATCCATACCTGGCAACATTATGTCCAGGACTACAATGTCTGGCTTTTCTACCAGCATCAGGCCCAGGCCAGTCTGTCCATCACCAGCACTTAGCACCCGAAAGCCCAACCCTTCCAGGCGGAATTTGATCGGTTCGGTGAGTTTTTGATCGTCGTCAATCAGTAGAACTGTCGTCATGTCTGTTTATATATCCCTAAATGCAATTCTATGCCTTTTGGAGACAAATTGGGGCAGATTTAAGGGGAAATTAAGTTGGTGGAGGAACCTCACCCCTTTGTTCCCCTCCATTTTTGGAGAGGGGAAGCACAAATGCAGAACAGGGGTGAGGTGGACTGTTTAGTGTGTCGGCGTACTCGTTGGCGGGAAGAGCAGTTGAGGTGTGTTGGTTGGGACTGGCCCGCTGCCTGGCTGAACAACAATAGGCGTTGGCGTGGAAGGCGTACCAGGAGCGCCGCCCGGCTGGATGACAATTGGCGTCATGGTCGGCACGATAATCTGGCCGGGCTGTGGGGTAGCGGTAGGCAGCAAATTGTTGACCAGGACGTTAATCGGCACCTGGACGTGATGGCCTGCATTATCCACGGCAAAGATGCGGAGCGTATACGGCCCATTGGTCTTACTCGTGGTGTCCCATCCGCCGAGGAACTGGTTATCGCCGGGCGCTTGCGCCGTTGTTGGCCCGCTGACAATGTCGAACTGGGTGGCGTTGAAGCCTGTTCCAACTTCGATCTGGTAGCGGTTGAAGTCCGGCACCTGCACCGTTCCACGGATTTCGATCAGCCCGCGCACCTGCGTATTTGGTTGGGGGCTGGTCAGGCGGACGACGGGTCGTGGCGCATTCGGATCGCAGGCGGCGCTTGGCGGCGGCGTAATAGGCAGAGTCAGTTTGTGATTCTTGGCCCAGGTCTGGCCCTGCGGATCGTTGTTCAGCCAGGCCAGTGCTGTCGCGTCGGTGACATTGATGTAAGTGCGCGCTTCCACGTAGTCTGAGCAGCTCGCATTTGCCAGCAGCCCGGTGAAGGAATCTACGTTGACTTGCTTGAATACGTCATTATAGGCAGGTGGTGGATTGGGTTGGAAGAACACGTCTACACTGTGTGTGGCGCAGTCGGGGGAATCCTGCGTCCCAAAATCAGTACAGACATTAACCTGTGCGACGGTGGGAGGCCGCTGGAACTGCAAGGCAGGTTTAGCTGACAGGGCACCCGTCATGACGGTTTTCCAGATCGGGGCCGCGCCGGTCACGCCGCTGGTGCCGTACATGGGCGAGTTGTCGCTGTTGCCGACCCACACGCCCACGACCAGGTCCGGGGTGTAGCCAAACGTCCAGTTGTCGCGCGAGTCGTTGGTCGTTCCGGTTTTTACGGCAGCAGGACGTCCATCCGGAAGGGTCAGGGCATTTCCGAACTCGAACTGGCGTGCCTGGTTATCCGAGAGCATGTTGGTGATCAGATAGGCGAGACCGGGTTCAACAACCTGCTGGGCAGGATGCTGCTTCGGGTCGGTCGCGTCGAATACCACATCATCCGCGCCGGTATCCCCATTGCGCTTGGTCACTTTGGTGATCGAATAGAAGTCAACTTTCTTGCCGCCATTCGCCAGAACACTGTAGCCCTTGAGCATGTCAATCATAGGCACTTCGACGCCGCCGAGGGCCAGTGGCAGTCCGGCGTCTTCGGGTTGAGTCAGCGGGAAGGCCAGGCCGACGCGCTGCGCCAGGGCCTTGAAGCGATCAATGCCCACGTATTGCAGTGTCTTGACTGCGGCAACGTTGATTGAATTCGACAGTGCAAAGCGAACGGACATGGGGCCGTGGAACTTGTTATCGTAGTTGGTCGGGCAGTAGCCAGGCGCAGCACCGAAGCAACTCGGTACGTCCCACAGGATTGTGGCCGGGTCGTAATAGTTGCCGTTCGCATCCCGCTCAAAGGAAGTCAGGTACACAAACGGCTTGATAGACGACCCAGGCTGGCGAGGGGCCAGGGTGACGTTAAACTGGCCCTGGATTTTGTCGTTGTTGAAGTCAGCGCTGCCGACCATCGCCAGCACGGCGCCATCGGCAGGGCGGACGGCCATCACTGCGCCATTAGTCACGTGCAAATCCTGAAGGGCATTTATCTGGTCTTTGACCGCCTTGTCCGCGATGTCCTGGACTGAAGGATCAATCGTCGTCCAGACGGTGAAGCCGGAACTGTACAGGGCATCCTTGCCGAACTTGTCTTCAAGTTGCTGCTCGACATAGTTCACAAAGTGGGGGTACGTCGCATTACTGCTGGGCGGCTTAAAGGCTGCCGCTTTGACCTTTGCGACGAGTACGATACTCTGGTTAATGTCCGACTGAGAGAGGCAGAACGGCCCCTTATCAGGAAATATTTGGATGCAACCAAGCTTCGCCATGAGCGGCAGCACTTGATCCATGCGATCCATGGCCGCCTGCCGGTTGACAATCGGGTCGTAGGTAGCTGGAGCCTGCACCAAACCGGCCAGGAAGGCGGATTCCGCAACATTCAGATCCTTGGCGCTCTTGGCAAAATAGGTCTGTGACGCAGCTTCAATGCCATACGCCAGGTTTCCGTAGTAAACCGTATTGAGATAATCCTCAAGGATAGCATTCTTGCTGTATTGCCTTGCGACCTCGGAGGCGACGATAATCTCGGTGATTTTGCGCCCGGAAGAGCGATCTTGCGCCGCGCCGGGGTCGAGGATCAGGGCGCGCGTCAACTGCTGGGTGATTGTGCTGGCCCCTTCTATGCCAGTACCGTGGACGAGATTTGCCAGCACGGCGCGGGCGATGCCCACCGGGTCAAAGCCCGGATCGGTGTAGAAGCGCTGATCCTCGGTGGCAATCGTCGCCGCGACCAAATACGGCGAGACATTTGCAAGGGAGACGTGCAGGTGCGCGCCCAGGTTGGGATCGTTAATCTGGAACAATTGTTTGCCATTTTTGTCCAGGATGCGCGCCGACTGTGATGTAGCTGCAACCAACTGCGGCAATTTGGAAATCTTGCTGGAATATTGCGTGGTAACGGAGACATAAGCAAAGACCATCAGCGCGACAAGGCCGATGCCCGCCAGCAGGCTCAAAAAGACGCCGACCACGGCCAGGCGGATCAGGCAGCCAGCTGCGCGCTGGCGGTCAGCCATGATACCTTTGGGAGCCTCGCCGTAATCAGGCTGGATGGATTTAGGCTTGGACGGGCCGCCTGAGCCGCCCTCCGGCTGTGCGACAAACGGTGAGCCGACGCGAGGGCGATTCGGGTAGGGCGATGGTACAGAAGCCCCTGGCTGCGTCAGGGCTGAAGCCGCCCCGCCAGGCACAGTCTGACCACCGTCGAAAGCAGCGCCACCGCCGCCCTTTCCGGCTGAGGCACGCTGAAGGTAGCGAGGAGTCGGGGAAGGCACGGTTGCCTGTCCCGGTTGTAGCGTGCTTTCCAGGCGGGGCGCGGCTGAACCAACCATCGTCGCACCGAGATCAGTCAGGGGCACGCGCTGTGGGAGCGCGCCGGTCTCTTCAGCGGGCGAGGCGGCCTGGGTGCGAGCGATACCTGTGCCCTGACTTGCGGCTAGCGCTGGCCCACCCAGGCTTGGACGACCACGCTGGGCCGGGGCGGACGGTTCAGCGCCGGCTGGAGCCGCTTGCGCATCGGCGGGCTTGCCAGGACGTGGCGTCGGAACCCAATCGGCGCCGTCGTACTTGTACCAACGGTCACTCTCAAGGCCGATCATCCACCAGTAGCCGTCTTCGTCCAGGATCATCAGTTTGCGCAGTTCGTCCTGCAACTGGCTGCGGGTCATGGTGCCCGCCGAATAGCGCCGCCGCAAAACCTGTACAGATTTTTCAACGTCGGCGTAACGCTTCACCAGTTCAGGATTGACCGGCTTCTCTGGAACGGGCGCGGCGGCAGGCGCTGCCGGTGCAGCCTGGGCTTCGACGGGCTGCGCGGCCTGCACGGAAGTCGGCTGAAGATCCCGCGCCACGGCAGGTTGCGGCTCCCCGCCAGAGAGCATGTCGTCAATCAGTGGCGCGGCTTCGCCTTCACCAGCGGCCCTTTGAATGGTTGATGGCTGCTGGTTGCGCACGTGCTCGTCGGGCATTTGCGCCTCGTTCGAGGAGGCAGAAGAGCCGCTCGCCACAAAACCTTTGCCGGGAACGTAATTGCTATAGTCTACTTCGGAAGAAAGCGCAGCGCCCGCTGGCAGCGGCGCAGATGCAGCCTGTTGGGCTGCGGGCGCCGCGCCTTCGACGGGCGTGGCGGCTACCGGCGGCGTAGCCTCCGCTGGCTGTTGGTCCTGCGCCTGGGATGGAGCGACGAGTCTCCAGCCACCTTCCTGCTCTGGTATGCTGGGGGGCATGGGAATATCACTGCCCTGGTCGGGTGTGCCCCCGCGCGACGCAGCAATTTGCTGCTCGTCTAAAGCATTCTTGGGCACAAACCAACCGCCGGTTTCGGATGTAGACCGTTGGTCTTCAGGTCGGTCGGACATGCTTCACCTCAAAATCTGGCTCAAAAGGGTTCAGCGCTTGATAAAAATCAAACGTACTTCTCAAAAGCGGCGCGAGTGCAGACAAACGCGAATTATACACCAACGTTTGCGGCAACGGGAAAATCAAGCCGGATGCCAATACGACAATTCATCGCCCATCCGCTGAATCACGCGCCCGTCGCGTTCTAACAGGTCGAGATGTCCCAGGGTTTCAGAGAGCGCCAGGAACAATTCGGTGTCAGGAACCTGGGGAAACATCAGCCGGGCCAGTTCAAATAACGTGCGCGGCTGTCCATCGAACAGGTTAAACAGCTTATCGGCGCGGCGGGCACTGAAGGCCACACGCGATTCGACCAGGGTCGGGATGTCATGAAACGGTTTGCCATGCCCTGGATAGGCAATTGCAATGTCGAGTTTTGCCATGCGATGCATTTGTTCAAGATAGTCCAGCAGCCGGCGAGGGCGCGGATCGCCAGGATGGGCGGGCGC
>DATGFK010000476.1:0-2740 GCA_035309185.1 Aggregatilineales bacterium | reverse complement strand
GTGGGCAGAGCGGGCAACTTCCCCCAAAGGTGGGCGGCGCAGCACATACTCCTGATCGCCGTAGCGGAGCAAATAAGTCAGGTTGGCCGCACCGCCGCCAAATTGCCGTACCATTAATGGCGCGTCCGAACCCGGCAGTTTGCCTCGCAAATAATCGGCAAGGCGCGATTCGTCGAAGCGTTCGTCCTGGCGGACTTCAATCGTATCTTGCTGCATAGGACGCTCCACTTACTGGTAACTTTGTAGGATTCGCCGTGACACGGATGCTTTATGAACCTCGTCGGGGCCGTCATAGATGCGGGCGGCTCGTTCATGGCGATACCAGTAGGCAATCGGCGTATCGTCCGTCATTCCAAGGCCGCCGTGCGTTTGCAGCGCACGGTCAAGCACGTTTTGCAGGACATTTGCCACGTGAAACTTGATCAGAGAGACCTCATCGCGCGCGGCGTAGTGGCCCTGGTGATCGATTTTCCATGCGGCATCCAGCACGAGCAAGCGGGCCGCATTGATTTCAGCGCGTGATTCGGCCACCCAATTCTGAATCGTTTGCTGGTCTGCCAGCGTACGGCCTGGGGCCACCTCCCGCTTCGTAGCGTGACGACACATCAGGTCGAAGGCGCGTTCGCAGATACCAATCCAGCGCATACAATGGTGAATGCGACCAGGCCCCAGGCGGTTCTGCGCGATGGCAAAGCCCAGGCCTTCCTGCCCCAGCAGATTCGCCTTCGGAACGCGCACGTCTTCATAGCGCATCTCGGCATGGCTGGCCCATCCGTTCCCACATTCTCCCATTACCGGGATATTGCGTACCCGGCTCACGCCTGGCGTATCCAGTGGCACCAGGATTTGGCTGGCGCGGTTATGCCGCTCAGCGTCGGGGTTGGTGATCGCCATGACGATGGCGAAAGCCGCGCCGTCCGCCGAAGAAGTAAACCATTTATGCCCATTGATAACGTAACAGTCGGTCTCTGCGACAGCCATCGTACTCATCATGGTTGGGTTTGACCCGGCAAATTCCGGTTCCGTCATTGAAAAGCAGCTTCGGATGTCGCCATTCAACAGCGGCGCTAAGAATCGCTCCTTTTGCTCCGCCGTACCGTGCTCGATCAAGATTTCCATGTTGCCGGAATCGGGGGCCTGGCAATTAAATACGTAGTGGCCGATGAGCGTCTGACCAAGTTCCTGGCTGACCAGGCCGTGTTCAAACAGGCTGAGTCCCAGGCCACCGTGTTCGCGCGGAATCTGGGGCAGCCATAAGCCCAGCGCTTTCACCCTCTGGCGTTTTTAATTCAACAGCGGTTCTAGCGCATAATAGCCCCGGCTGAGGAACTCCAGTTCAACTGGAATGAGTTCCTCGCGGACAAATTCGCGGACGGTAGACAAAATCTCTTTCAATCGTGGTGAAATATCAAACATTTGTCCCTCAACTATTTCTTGCGCCTGGACGAATAAAGCGACATAGCGCCACTCTATTAGACCATTCAGACCAAGGGGTTGGCAACGTCCTGAATTTGGGCCTGGTCAGACTCCAATAATGGCTCTCGCAGCATCTCCTGTGGAAGGCAGTCAACGCGCGGCTGGCTGGCCTTCCATTCACAGTAATCTGGGTCAGCAGTCGGGTCAGCGTAAAGTCCGCCACTCCTGGGTATGCCCCTTATAATTACTATGTATTGGCATTTTTGGAGATGCTTTTGGTAAAAACGGCAAACAATTCTACTGGAGACGCGCTGTGACATTCCCACAAATATTCGTCGTTGCCGTTGTCCTGGTTCCACTGGCGTTTGTCGCACTGGATCGCTTGCGGATAGACGTTGCGGCACTGCTCATCGCCACTGTTCTAGGCGTCGCACAATTGTTAGGCGCAGGCGTGCTGGGGCCGCCCAATACCCCGGCGGATTCGGCCAAAGCCTTGTCAGGCTTGAGCCAATCCGTCGTCGTCACCTTGATCAGCCTGTTCATCATGACCCGCTGCCTGGACAAAACAGGCGTGACCCGCTGGTTAGCGCGGCGTGTGCTGGCTATCAGTGGCAAGTCCGAAACACGCCTCATTACCGTTTTCACGGCTACGACGGCCTTCCTGTCGCTGTTTATGAACAACCTGGCGGCAGGCGCGCTTGTTCTACCCAGCGCCATAGATGTATCGCGCCGTACCGGGATCAGGGCCAGCAAGCTGCTGATCCCGGTTGCCTACGGCAGCCTCCTGGGTGGTGTAGCCACTTATTTTACGACGGCCAATATCATCGTCAGTGACCTGCTGACCACGGCCAAGCCGCCCCAGGCGCCGCTGCACATCCTGGACTTCACGCCCACCGGCGGGTTGATTGCCCTGGCTGGCATCGCCTTTATGGCGATCCTGGGCAGGCGTTTGCTCCCCGACCACGCACCAAAGCCGGAACAGGCCATAGCTCGCCGTACTGGCAGCGAACTCGAACAGGACTACCAGCTCGGCGAACGGCTGTGGGAAGTCCAGGTTCCAGCCGGGTCTCGCCTTGCCGGGAAAACGCTGGCAGAGGCGGCTATTGGCAAACGGCTAGGCCTGACCGTCGCCGCTATCTGGCACGGGCGACAGGCAATTTTTGCCCCGACGCCCACCGTAAGGCTTCATCCTGGCGATATTCTGCTCACCATAGGACGTGAGGATCGCGTTAGCCAGCTCAGCCAGGAAGGCTTAAAGTTTGGCCGGAACAAGACAAACGGGCATTTCAGCGGCGCATTGGGGGTAACGTTCGTAGAAATCCTC
>DATGFK010000475.1:0-7242 GCA_035309185.1 Aggregatilineales bacterium | reverse complement strand
CGCGCCTGAAGAAACCGTGCGTCCAATGTGGGCAACTGCTTGACCTGCCCTGGAACTTGTGCCCATTTTGCGCGGCGCCGCAGGCCGCACTTGAGCCAGAACCCGTTAATTCACAGCGGCCATCCGCGCGCCGCTCGGCGGCTGCGCGCAGCGGCTACCAGCCCCTTGCGCAATCCTCGGTCGAGTTTGTGGACGGTGAAGACGTCTGATTGCGCAGCTTTGAGTTCGGTCAACGGCAATTCAGCGCTTGGAGCCGACAAAGGCCAGGCCCTCCTTTGAAAGACTTAGCCAATCCTCCTGTGATGTTGGGGATAGACTAAGCCATTCCTTCATCAGCCTGCCATCCTGGCGCGGGTCAAAGCGCTCGCCTTCACCAGCGGCTACCAGCACGTCTACACGTCCTTTAGGAAGTTTGACGACCAGTCGGTCATGACTTAACATAGCGAAAATCTTCCCGCGAATTTGCAACGCTGAGGAGCCAAAACCTTTCTTCTCTGACGACCCAAGCGTTACCTCTGGCATGCCCTTGAACTGCTCTATCAACGTATTAAAGCGCTCCTGCGGGGTCGCGTCTAGTTGAGACATAACTCGCCTTTCTCCGATCGTCGGGATACTCAGATTCACCCGGCGATTTTAGAACATATTTTCTAGGGCGTCAATTTCTGCCAGAACGTTGTCATCAGTCTCAATCATCCGTCTCTGCTTGAGCGCATCGCGTGTTCCGGACGCATTATTTCGCCCAATAGCCCAGGCCGCGTGACCGCGCACAAGCGGATTAGGGTCTTCCAGTAGCGCCAGCAATGCAGGGAAAACTTCGGGATCGCGCCAGTTACCCGCAGCGATGCACGCATTCCGCACCAGGCGATCCCGTCCGATGCGCATGAGCGCTGACGAAGCAAAGCGATTGCGGAAATTGGCGTCATCGAGAGCCAGGAGTTCAAGCAGCGTCGGCGCGGCCCGATCCAAACCCGTGGGGATAAAGGCAGGCTGCCGGGTCAGTGTGACAAAGCGCGAGAACGGGCATACGTCCTGGCAGATGTCGCAGCCAAACACCCAGTTGCCCATCAGGGGCCGCATCGCAGGGTCAATCCAGCCTTTATGCTCAATCGTGAGGTAACTGATACAGCGGCGAGCGTCCAGGACGTAGGGTTGGGGAAATGCATCCGTTGGACAGGCTGTACGGCAGCGATTGCAGGTTCCGCACATGGTCTCGCGCTGCGGGTCGTCATAGGCGTCGAATGCCAGATCGGTGACGATCTCGCCCAGGAAAAAATAACTGCCGCGGCGCGGATGAATCAGCATCGTATTCTTGCCGACAAAGCCGAGTCCGGCCTGCTGCGCGTGACTGCGTTCCAGGATCGCACCAGTATCCACGTACACCCGATGGCGGACGGATGCCCCACCCGTTTGCTCCGATTGCTCCGTGAGCCAGGCTGCCAGGGATTCGAGGGCAGGTGTCATGATGTCGTGGTAGTCACTGCCCCAGGCATAGGCGGCGATTCGCCCTCGTGCGGGATCGCCCAGGGCCGAGAGTTCGCCATCTGGCAACCGCAGCGCATGGTAATCCAGCCCGACGACGATGATGGATCGCGCGCCTGGCACGATCTCGTTGAGGTCACGGCGGCGCGCGACGCGATCCGGGCGGGTCATATAAGCCATCGTGCCATGCATCCCGGCATCTACCCAGCGCAAATAGGCATCCAGGCGTGGCGATGGAGTGGCAGGAGCAATGCCCACGAGGTTGAAGCCTGATTCTGTTGCACGTTCCTTCAATGCCTGGGCAGAAAACATCTCAGCGCCTGTCCCAAATTCATCTCAAGAAGTAGGCCCAGAAGAGCGCGACTTCCTCGTCGCTGCTATTGGCGTAATATGCTTCGTTGAGGCCAACGAGTCGGCAGCCCATGCTGGCATAGAATTTGCAGGCGGCAACATTCGTATTTTGCGTTTCGACCATGATCGCCCGCACATCCATGTCGCGCGCGTACTCCAATGCACGATGCCACAGCCGCCGTCCCAGTCCCCGGCGGCGGTAGTCCTTGTCAATCATCAAGTTCCAAACGAAAACAGTATCGTTCCAGTTTTGCAGCCCAATGTCGAGCAGCGCAACGAGCCGACCTTCGTCCTCGGCTATTTGCTGGTAGGTAAGGTCAGAATTCGCAAGCCGCGCGCGAATTTCTGCCTGCGCCTGCTCGTCGAAGTCATAGCCGCTTTCGTTGTCGAAGGGAACAGGCAGCCTCTGCTCGATCAAATGCCAGCCGTCCATCTCACCCAGGCGTTGCACCGCCAGAACACTCTCCGAGCGATAGTTGGGGCGGATAGTGGGCAAATTGGCAATGTCTTCTTCACGCAGTGGGCGAAGCGCGATCATAGGGGATTCCAACGTGACCTATACACACTTTATACGGTCTGGCTGTGTACGACTTGCGGACTTAGTGTACACTAGTTGGGTCAGCCATTGCACGAAACGATGAATTCAAAGGGTTTTTGCTCATGAGTGGACTCTTTACCCCGGCCATTACGCTGATGAATCGGCTGAAGTATCATCAGAAATTCTTGCTGGTAGGCTTCATGTTAGTTTTGCCCCTGGCTGTCGTTATGAAAGCCTATTTGCAGAATGTCTACGATACCCAGATGTTCACCGAAAAGGAACGGCTTGGCCTCCAATATGTGCAGCCCCTGGCAGATTTCGTACACGATCTCCAGGAACACGAAGCGCTCAGTACGGGGTTGCTAAGCGGCGATACAGCATTCCAGGCTCCGCTGACTGCCAATGAAACCGCTACCGATGCCGCTATCCTTAAGGTTGACGAGGTAGACAGTCGTCTTGGCGGCACGCTGAACGCGAACGCCGCTTGGGCTGCCCTGAAGAAGCGCTGGCAAGATCTGAAGGCAGTGACCGCCACTGGGCCAGCCGTCGTGGATAACATTAATACCCACGCTTCTGTGGATGCTGACGCGCTTGCGTTGATGATTGCCGTCGGTAACAACTCCAATTTGATTCTCGACCCTGACATTGACACCTACTACACGATGGATTCGCTGATCAACAAGCTGCCGACCGAGGCAGATTACGTCGCGCAGATTCGCAGCTACAGCCTCCTGGCTGCCGAGCAAAAAAGGCTGGCTCCAGAAGATAAAACCCGCCTGACAATCCTGTCAGGCTCTTTGCGTTCGACTGTACAGGCCGATTTGAATGCCCTCGATTACGTCTTTAACTACAATTCGCAAGTCAGGGACAAGATTGGCGCGTCGGTTAAAGACGAGTCTTCACAAATTAACGGCTACCTGGACTCGATCAATACGAATGTCATTTCAAGAGCAGGGGCTACCGCGTTCTCACCGGCACGAATCACCTTAGCGCCTGCCGATCTCGATAAGACTTCACAGCATACATTGGATAGCGTGTACACTCTCTACAACGGATTCTTGCCTATTGAGGAGGGTCTCCTTCAATTGCGCATCAGTAATCTGGTGACGAGTCGCAATGTTGCCATTGTTATCTCGCTGGTGACGCTTCTGCTTGCAGTTTATCTGTATGAAGGCTTCTTCATGGCGGTCAACCGAACCATCGCCCACCTTGACCATGCTTCGCAACGTATGGTCAGTGGACACATGGAAGCGGATCTCGTGCTGGACAGCCGCGATGAACTGTCGCAGGTTGCCACCTCTTTCAACAACATCGCTGGGGAACTTGTCCTGGCCCGTGACCAGGCATTGGAAGCCAGCCGCGCCAAGAGCGCCTTCCTCGCGAACATGAGCCACGAACTCCGCACGCCGCTGAACGCCATCATCGGCTACAGCGAGCTGATCGAAGAAGAGTGCGCAGACATAGGCCAGGAAGATTTCATTCCCGACCTCAAGAAAATCCAGGGCGCAGCACGGCACCAATTGGCACTGATCAACGATATTCTCGACCTGTCGAAGATCGAGGCAGGCCGTATGGAGCTGTACCTCGAAACGTTCGAGGTTCCGCACATGGTTCAGGAGATCGTGACAACCATCGAGCCGTTGATCGAAAAGAATGCCAATACGCTCAAAGTCAACAGTCCGGCCAACCTTGGCTCGATGCGTGCGGATCTCACCAAAGTGCGCCAGATCTTGTTCAATTTACTCAGTAACGCCAGCAAGTTCACCAAAGAAGGTACCGTATCGCTGGACGTGAGGCGCACCGAGATCAGCGGCATTGACTGGATCGAGATGGAAGTCACCGATACGGGTATCGGGATGACCGAAGAACAACTCGGCAAGCTTTTCAAGGACTTTAGCCAGGCCGATTCATCCACCACGCGCAAGTACGGTGGCACAGGACTGGGCCTATCCATCAGCAAGCGTTTTGCCGAAATGATGGGCGGCAACATTTCCGTTACGAGTGTGATGGATAAGGGTTCCGCCTTTACGGTACGCATCCCAGCGGCAGTGGGTAAAGCTGAACCGGAGCCAGAAGCAGAACCCGCCGTGCCGGTTCCGTCTGCTACCGAGGGGGAATGGAACACGGTACTGGTCATTGACGACGAGCCGACGGTTCGGGAGTTGATGAGCCGGTTCCTGAGCAAAGAAGGCTTCCGCGTCGAAACGGCGGCCAGTGGAGAAGAAGGCTTGCGGCGTGCCAGGGAAATTCACCCGGATATGATCACGCTGGACGTGATGATGCCCAACATGGACGGCTGGGCGGTACTATCGGCCCTGAAAGCCGATGCCTCACTTGCCAATATTCCGGTGGTCATGCTGACCATTGTCAGCGACAAAAATATGGGCTATGCCCTGGGCGCGTCCGAGTACCTGACAAAGCCTGTGGATCGTGATAAACTGGTGGGAATCTTGCGCAAATACCAATGCGAAAAGCCCGAATGCGAAATCCTGGTGGTCGAAGACGACCCCGCGACGCGAGAGATGATCGCGCGGATGCTTGTCAAAGAAGGGTGGATCGCCGCAGAGGCCGAAAATGGCCGGGTTGCCCTTCAGAAAATCGGGGAGAAGCGGCCCGGTTTGGTGTTACTAGACCTCATGATGCCGGAAATGGATGGCTTTACCTTCATTTCTGAGCTGCGTAAGCATGACACCTGGCGCACCATCCCTGTCGTGGTCGTGACGGCGATGGATCTTTCGGAAGCGGACCGCCGCCGTTTGAGCGGCCAGGTAGAGGGCATTCTACAAAAGGGCGCCTACAAGCAAGAAGACCTGTTCAACGAAGTGCGCAATTTGGTGGATGCCTGTTTGACCAGACCCAAGCGAAAGGAAACGGTTGGTGGTTAAGATCCTTGTCGTGGAAGACAACGAAGATAACCGGGATATGCTCGTCCGCCGTCTGGAACGGCGAGGTTTTGAGGTTGTTATTGCGGTAGATGGCATGGAGGGCGTGGCAAAAGCAACCGAAACCATGCCCGACATCATTCTGATGGATATGGGATTGCCAGTACTCGATGGTTGGGCTGCCACCAGCCAGATCAAGAGTTCTGAGACGACAAAGCTGATTCCAGTCATCGGACTGTCCGCTAATGCGATGGCTGGGGACCGCGAAAAAGGATTGGCGGCAGGCTGCGATGATTACGATACCAAACCTGTCGAGATGACCCGCTTACTCGACAAAATACAGGTACTACTCAGTCGCCTGGGTAAGGAGACCGCGCGTTGAAGAAAGCTGCGCAGGGTTCGCTGTTGGTCGTAGATGACAATGAAATGAACCGTGACATGCTCTCCCGTCGCCTGAAGCGCGAGGGTTACACGGTGACCATCGCCGAGGACGGCCACCAGGCCATGGACCTGATCAAGACCCATAAATTTGATCTGATCCTGCTCGATATCATGATGCCGGGTATCAGCGGTTTCGAGATGCTGCCAATCATTCGGCAGACATACTCGATCGCCGATCTGCCGATTATCATGGCGACGGCGAAAGACCAAAGCGAAGACATCGTCGAGGGCCTTAAGTTGGGCGCGAACGATTACGTGACCAAGCCGATTGATTTTCCAGTGTTGCTGGCCCGTATTCAGATTCACCTGCAACTGCGCGCCCTGGCGCAGCTCAAGGATGAATTTCTACGTATCGCCAGCCACGACCTCAAGAATCCGCTGTCCACAATCCTGATGTCGGCCCATATCGTCCATGACAAGGTGCCGCCGGGGTCGGCGATGACCGAGCAGTTCTACAACATGCTCGGCTTTATCGTGCGGCGCGGCGAAGAGATGCAGCGGATCATTCATGACTTTTTGGATTTCCAGGCCATGGAAGACGGCAAAGTGGGCCTGGATATGCGCCCGACCAGCCTGAACGAGATCGCACAGGACGTGGTGCAAAATAACCAGGACTACGCCAAGAGCAAAGAGATTTCGCTGTACGCCGAACTCGACCAAAGTGTGCCGGAAGTCAACGCCGACGGGGCGCGCCTGGCCCAGGTCATGCAGAACATGGTCGGCAATGCAGTGAAGTTCAGTCAGAAGGGCAGTGTTGCGGTAGTGCGCACGGTTATGGACAATGGCTCTGTGGTGCTTGAAGTGTGCGATTCCGGGCCAGGCCTGACCGACGATGACCTGGAACGTGCCTTCGCAAAATATGCGCGTCTGAGCAACAAACCCACCGGGGGCGAGAGCAGTTCGGGCTTAGGGCTTGCGATCTGTAAACAGATGATTGACCTGCATGGCGGGAAGATCGGCGTACATAACAACTCGGATCGCGGCGCAACCTTCTGGTTCAGCATCCCGGTCAGCCAGAGTTAATTCTATACTGCGGTAGGTACTGGCTCTCCCGCATACGCGAGAATAATCTTCTCTCGCGGAATACCCACTTGGAGAAGTGCATCTACCAATTGTTTGTCGTAGATGTCTCGATCTATGAGAATTTTGCCATTGACTATCTGCACGATTATTGCTGTATTGACGATACGCTGTTCCTGCACATAACCAACCGACGTTATGACAAAATGTGACTGATCGGCACTGGCTGTGAGATAGCTGTAACCGTTGAATGCCTTACCCGTGTATTTATCCAACTCTTGGATCAAGGTCTCTCGTAAGGTATCCATGCAACAATCTCCTCTCGCTCAACCGAAAATACGAGCAAATCAATTTTGTTTTGCTCTCGCATGGTTAGGCCTATTTGCTCAGTCAAAATACCCTCATAAGCGAAGTCGGGGACTGCTAACCAGAGTGGTATAAGCTGACCAAGTTTATCGAGCACAAATCGATAAATTTGAAGCTTGCCGATTGCAGTAGCAAGTTGTTCAATTGGTGAACGTTCAAATCCTT
>DATGFK010000474.1:0-5885 GCA_035309185.1 Aggregatilineales bacterium | reverse complement strand
TCTCCACCCACAAATGCGAGATGGAAGTTTGGCATCTTCAGACAGTCGTCAAGCAAAAGGAGAAGTGTTTTGGCGCTTACTATTTTTAGTGTCCAGACATATGATATTCGTTTTCCGACGTCGCGGACCCTGGCCGGTTCTGACGCTATGAATAATGACCCGGATTATTCCGCGGCATACGTAGTTTTACAGACTGATCATCCTCTGGGCCTGGAAGGGCATGGCATGACGTTTACTATCGGGCGTGGAAACGAAGTCTGCGTTGCCGCCATCCGGGCATTGGCCCCACTCATCATCGGGCACACACTGGAGTCGTTCACCTCTGATATGCGCGCCTTCTGGCGCTATATCACCGGCGACAGTCAGTTGCGCTGGATTGGGCCAGAGAAGGGAGCTATGCACATGGCCACCGCCGCGGTAGTCAACGCGGTTTGGGATTTGTGGGCCAAGGTTGAGGGCAAACCACTATGGAAGCTGCTCACCGATATGACGCCGGAGCAGCTTATCTCCTGCATTAATTTTCGTTATATCACCGACGCCCTGACCCCAGATGAAGCGCTAGACTTGCTACGTCGCCAAGCTCCAACCAAAGCGCAGCGCGAAGCAGAGATGCTAGAACATGGCTTTCCCTCCTATACATCTGGGGCCGGCTGGTTAGGTTATAGCGATGAGCAGGTGCGCTTGCTCTGCCGCGAAGCGCTGGCTAACGGATGGCGGCACTTCAAATTGAAGGTTGGCCAGAACCTGGAAAACGATCTGCGCCGTGCGTGCCTCATGCGCGAAGAAATTGGGACAGAGAGCACTTTAATGTTCGACGCAAACCAGGTGTGGGAAGTGAACGAAGCTATCGACGCAATGCGCCACCTGGCAGCATTAGATCCTTTCTGGATTGAAGAACCTACCAGCCCGGATGATATTCTTGGGCATGCCACGATCGCACGAGAGATCGCGCCGATTCGTGTTGCCACCGGCGAGCATGTACAAAATCGCATCATCTTCAAGCAACTTTTTCAGACCAACGCCATTGCCATCTGCCAGATCGATGCCTGCCGCGTCGGCGGGGTAAACGAAGTCCTGGCGATTCTCCTGATGGCCGCCAAGTTCGGCATCCCTGTCTGCCCGCATGCGGGAGGCGTTGGCCTGTGCGAATATGTGCAGCATCTCTCTCTCTTCGACTATATCGCGATTAGCGGCTCGTTGGAGAACCGCATGATCGAGTACACACCCCACTTGCACGAGCACTTTATGCACCCAGTCACCATCAAGGATGGCCGCTATATGCCTCCGGATGCTCCAGGGTATAGCGTGACCATGTATCCAGCGTCGATTGCCGCCTACTCATATCCCACTGGGTCGGCGTGGGCAAGTGAAAGGAGTTAGTCATGCGCAGATATGGGCAGGTCATAGGGCTGAAGCCCGATCAGATCGAAGTATACGAGCGTCTGCATGCCGCCGTTTGGCCTGAAGTGTTGGCGATGATTTCCGCGTGCAACATGCGCAACTACAGCATATTTCGCCATGGCGAGCTACTCTTTGCCTACTTTGAATATGTCGGTGACGATTATGAGGCCGATATGGCAAAGATGGCTGCGGACCCCAGGACGCGCGAGTGGTGGACCTGGACCGAACCGATGCAGGCGCCACTGGAGACGCGATCGCCAGGAGAATGGTGGGCCACAATGAAGGAAGTATTCCATATAGACTAGCGACAGGAAATATTTCATTCATACAGCCTAAATGCGTGCGATAACACGAAAGACACCCTTGCAGTTCAGAGTACTGTGCGTTATATGAAAGAAGGAAGCAAACATGTTTCGATTAGACAAGAAAATCGCTTTCGTGACAGGAGCTGGCTCAGGCATCGGAGAGCAAACTGCGCTACTCTTTGCTGCACAAGGAGCGCACGTCATTCTTGCAGATGTCAGGCAGGATGCGGTGGAGCAGGTAGCCAGTGAAATTCAGGTTGCCGGAGGGAGTGCGCGCGCGCAGCAACTCGATGTGGCTGAAGAGTCACAGGTCAAGGCCGCGCTAGAGCGGGTTGCTTCTACAGAGGGTCGGCTCGATATCCTGGTCAACAATGCCGGCATCAGCCACGTAGGCAATATCCTGGAGACCAGCTTACAGGACTGGGAGCGCGTGATGAGTGTGAATGCGGGTGGTGTCTTCCTCTGCGCGCGCGAAGGGGTGCGGCAAATGCTGGCACAGTCGCCGGTCGGAGGCGTCATCATCAACATGTCCTCGGTTGCAGCCACCATCGGTATCGATCGACGTTTGCCCTATAGCGCCAGCAAAGGGGCCGTACTGGCACTGACGCGCTCGATTGCCATCGATTTCGTCACGCAGGGAATACGCTGCAACGCCATCTGCCCCGGCACGGTACATACGCCGTTTGTGGAAAGCTACCTGGCGCGCAATTTCGCTGGCCACGAGGACGAGGTGCGCCAGCAACTTCACGCTCGCCAGCCCATCGGACGTATGGGGCGACCTGATGAAATCGCGTATGCTGCGCTCTATCTAGCTTCGGACGAGGCGGCTTTTGTTACGGGTTCGGCGCTGGTCATCGACGGCGGCTGGACAGCTAAATGATCCCCCACTAAAGGAGCAGATTATGTCCCATCTGACAGAACCATTATCACGGTGCCCGCTTGGATCGACGGGCTTGCAGGTGACACCAATCTGTATTGGAACTGCCCCCCTTGGGAATATGCCGGAGACCTTCGCCTACGAAGTCCCCGTGGAGCGCGCTCTGGCCACGGTCCGTGCTTTCTTCGCGAGCCCCATCAACTTCCTGGATACTGCTGCCTCTTATGGCGATGGTGAGAGCGAGCGCCGTATCGGAATCGTGCTCCGCGAGCTTGGTGGACTTCCGCCCGGCTTCGTACTGGCAACAAAGGCCGACCGTGATTTGCAGACCGGCGTCTTCACTGGAGCGCAGATGCGCCGCAGTGTCGAACGCAGCCTGCGTCTGCTGGGCCTGGAGCAACTGCAACTCGTTTATCTTCATGATCCTGAGCATATTTCCTTTGAAGAGGCAATGCAGCCGGGCGGTCCCGTCGAGGTATTACAGCAATGTAAAGAAGAGGGCCTAGTTGCACACCTGGGTGTGGCTGGCGGACCGATCGATCTGATGATCCGCTTTGTCGAGACGGGCCTTTTTAAAGCTGCTATTTCACATAACCGCTTCACACTGCTTAACAGAGAGGCTGAGCCGTTCTGGGACGCTTGCCAAAAGCACGGAGTGGCGGCGCTAAATGCGGCGCCGTATGGCTCGGGCATCCTGGCGAAGGGACCAGGTGCCTATCCTCGCTATATGTATGGTCAAGCGCCGGAAGATTATCTGCAGCGGGCCTATGCTATTGAAGCATTGTGCAAACGTCATCACGTGCCTCTCGCAGCGCTGGCTTTGCAGTATTCATTGCGTGATCCGCGCATCACCGCGACAATTGTTGGTATGAGCAAGCCAGAGCGTTTGACAGGAACACTCATCCTGGCGCAAACGCCGATTCCCGATGAACTATGGCGTGATGTGGCAAGGCTACGAGAAGGAGGTCTCCATGCTTGATTTGCCAATCATCGACGCTCATGTCCATCTATGGGACCTTCTCCAGTTTCCTCGCCCCTGGCTCGACACGCTTCCAACGCTCAACCGCCCCTTTGGTCTGACAGACTATCAAGACCAGACGACCGGGCTAGCCATCACCGGGATGGTGTTTGTGGAAACGGACGTTGCAGCCTCATATGCCCTGCTCGAAGCCCGGTGGGCAGTGTCTCTGGCCCTATCAGATCTCCGTCTCCAGGGCGTGGTGGCCGCGGCGCCCCTGGAAAATGGACTAAAGGTCCGATCCTATCTTGAAGCGTTATCTGACCTTGGCCCGCTGGTGAAAGGAGTACGGCGTAACCTGCAAGATGAAAAGGATCCCGATTTCTGCCTGAGTAGGAACTTTGTCCAGGGGGTACGCTTGCTCACAGAGTATGGTTTCTCTTTTGACATCTGTATCCGGCATGACCAGTTACCGGCAGTGACCACGTTGGTGCGCCAGTGTCCTGCCGTCGTCTTCGTGCTCGATCACCTGGGCAAACCCCCGATCCGCAAGGGACAGCTCGATCCCTGGTGTGACCAGCTTGCTGCCCTGGCAGCGTTGCCCAACGTCGCCTGTAAGATTAGTGGGCTGGTAACCGAAGCGGAACTGCGCCAGTGGCAGCCGGACGACCTGGCGCCGTATGTTGCCTATGCATTAGCAGTGTTTGGTCCGAACCGGGTGCTCTTTGGTAGCGATTGGCCAGTGGTCACACTGGCCTCTTCGTACCAGCGCTGGGTGGAGACGCTGAACGCCTTTACTCTCCACCTGTCGTTAGACCACCGGCGACTGCTGTGGGGCGAGAACGCGCGCCACTGGTATCGCCTAACCTCTGTTGCTCGTGAGTAACGAGTACCCCAACAAATACTATCTCCCAAAAGCCTGACTTCCAATCGTATATATGGCATTGACTGGGTCAAATACTATACCAGGTTGTGTCCTGGAATGCATATAGTCAGTAAACAAGATAAAAGTGATATACCCACATTGATGCATATAAAAAGGAATCAGGAGTAAAATGCACTTTCCACTCTCTCCTCATATCAATATTGCCACAACACCGGCCATCACTGAACAGGTAAAAAGCTATGCCCGCTGGCTAACTGCCGATACCAGGCGCAACGTCTTCAGCAACTATCGAGAGGAAATCAGGAAGTATAGTGATGAGGCTTTAACTCCAGTCAAGGTTAGTGGGCGAGAAGTGAGTATCTTTGCCCCCTTTTGTCACAAGTACTCGGCACAGCAAACGATCACCCATGGACAATTATGTGTGTTAGGATTGGTCGGGATGGCAGGTGTAATTGGTCTATATCTCTATCACGTTGAGATGGTCGTGATGACGATTGCGGCCGTCACAGTGCTCTATTTCGTCGATCTTTTGATGAGTTTTATACTGTCCGTACGGACGCTGAAAATGTCAGCTGAAGAGCGCATTGATAACGCCCTTGTGAATGCCCTGGCCGGAGCGGACTGGCCAATGTACACAATCCTTTGCCCACTCTACCGCGAAGCGGAGGTCGTACCTCAATTCGTCGAGGCCATGTTGGCGCTGGACTATCCAACAGAGAAACTACAGATTCTCTTTCTCACCGAGGAAGACGATAATACGACGCGCCAGGCTATCCAGAGGTTACATCTACCCCCTCATTTTTCAATCGTCACTGTACCCCATGGTGAGCCTCGAACGAAGCCGCGCGCGTGTAATTACGGTTTATTGCAGGCTACAGGAAATTACGTCGTCATCTATGATGCCGAGGATATTCCAGACCCGCTGCAATTGAAAAAAGCCGTACTCGCTTTTGCAAACCAGGGACCGGAAACAGCGTGCGTGCAGGCTAAATTAAACTTTTACAATGCGGAACAAAACTTGCTGACGCGCTGGTTCACGGCTGAGTATTCATTGTGGTTTGACCTGACCTTGCCAGGACTACAAAAACTGGGCGTCCCGCTCCCCCTTGGCGGAACGTCCAATCATTTCCGCACCCATTTGCTGCGCTCACTGGGGGCGTGGGATGCCTTTAATGTGACCGAGGATTGCGACCTGGGGTTGCGTATGGCCTCCTATGGTCTCAAGACGGCCATGTTAGATTCAACGACCTATGAAGAAGCCAACTCGCAGGTGAAGAACTGGATCCGGCAGCGCTCGCGCTGGATCAAGGGCTACATGCAGACCTATCTTGTCTATATGCGCCAGCCGCAGGAATATCTCCGCAAAGGGCGCTTGCGCGAGTTCTTCTCCCTACAGCTCTTCGTTGGAGGGAAGACGGCGGTCCTCTTTGTAAACCCATTCATGTGGGCGTTCGCTGC
>DATGFK010000473.1:0-4486 GCA_035309185.1 Aggregatilineales bacterium | reverse complement strand
CGAACGCGCCTGGATCGCCCTGAAGGGCGTTGATGGTACTCGTCAGACATTCCAGGTCAGGGTCATAGTCCCGGTAGAAGTGATCGGGATGGCAGCGGCGGCAGGGCCGTAGGCCATCGGCCTGTGCTTCCGCTTCCGTGCGATAGAAGCGCACGTTTGAGGTCTTCGGCTGTCGGGCCGTGCAGGTGGGCAGGCAGTAAATTCCCGTGGAGAGCACGCCGATCAGCAGCCGCCCGACAAATTCCGTCCGGTTGGCCCGGACGTAGTCCAGCCGCTCCGCGTGGGAAAGGCTGTCTAAAAAGGAAAGCGTAATCACGTTCCACCCCTTGCCTGATCCTGTTGGATAGGGATGATCATAGCGATTTTTCGTGCCGTTGTCGTCCTGATTCTTTCGTTTGAATCGGCAATTTTGGGAGATTGTGGTCGAGCGCACTATCAGGCGGGTTGCTGGTACACCTACGGCCTTATTGTGCAGTTAAGACGTAGGCAGGAAGTGCCCCAAACAAGACAACGATCCTCACATCGGTTTGGCCCGACGCACGTTGACATCGGCTTTGAGCCGTCCGCGTCGTGCGATGCCACGCACGGGCGGACTGGACTTGCGATTGCGTGTCGCGGCGAGGTGTGGCCTGACAGCCTTCGCTGGCCCCGTATCTTGATCCGTATCGGGTGTCTCGTCGCCTTCGGCGGCGTGCTGCATGGACGGCTCATTGATGGCTGAATCGGATGCGGCAGGAGCGTCGGGCGAGTCTGTTTCTGGTTGCAGGCTGGCGATCACCGCTTCCAGTTCGGTCTGAGAGCGTTCGCTGGGTCGCTGCACGCCGAACACATCCCAGATGCTGATCTCGCTGGTATCGTGCGCATCTACCGGCGGAACATTCGACGCCGAAACGGACGGCATGGGGCCGCTGGTTCCTCCGCGCCCTGTGCGAGGCTCAGCAAGCGGCGTGGGCGGGGTCGAACTCACTTCAGGCAGGGTGTCTGGCGCAGGCGATGAAAACAAGCGCTTTGCCGCTTTGGGCGGCTGCGATTGCGCCTTTGGCGGCAGAATCTCCATCGTCTGCGTTTCGGGATCGGCTTCGCGGGGCGGGGCTACCATCGAGATCGGCACGGTTTGCCCGACAGATTGCCGGATGCGATCCAACTCACTCAGTTGGTTGTCGTCGCCATTGGCCTTGTAGCGCGAAGGTACCGGCGGCTCGGCGGCGTTTTGAGCCGCAATCGCTTCCTGAAGACCTTTGGGTGGACGCGGTTTGGTGTCGTCCGGCGCCTGGACAGCATTTGCGGGGCCGGTGGCCTCGTTGACAAACTCAATGCCCCCCGGTTCGGCCATCCCCATCCTGCCTGCCAGGTTGCCCACCCCCGGCGATTCAAAGGAGGCTGGCGCTGATGAAGGCATCGAAGACAGATCGGGCAGGTCGTCCTCGCCAAGCGATACGGTGCGCGAGGCCCTCGCTTCCGCGCCCGGCCCGGATTGCATGGCGTACTTCGCGTGCTGAGACGGATCAAAGTGTACGCCGCTGGCCTCCACGGCACGGCGGAGCGTCCGCAGGCTATCCGTCATGAGGTCTTCGTGCCAGCGCCGGAAGCTGGTCACGTTACGCAGGCCGCTCATCGGCCCCTTCAGGCGATACTCGACGGCCCAGTTGACGATGGTTCCTTCGGGGATGGCTTGTAAACGGAATCGTCCCCGGTAGCTCTGGTATGGCCCATCCACCACCACATACTCGTAGCCGATGTGTTCCAGCCAGGCCGTGATCTCCTCGACCACCGTTCGCCCGTTGTCGCCAATACAACGCCGCCGCGCCCGCAACCCGGTAGGCTGCGTGCTCAATACGGCGATCTGCTTGCAGGCGCGATTCCATTTCGTGATCAGGGTCGGGTCAGCGACGTAAGGCCAGGTGGCCTCTACCGGCGCTTCCACGAGAATTCGCTGTTCAATAACCGTCACTTGATAAAACCTTATTCAATCTCAGGATTGCGGGTCAATCTTCAGGTTGATTCATACGATAAGCATTTTGCAAAGAGAAATCAACCTGTGCGCCCTCAGGTGTAAAACGGTACAAGGATGACTATTATATCTCAATGAATGCCTAATAAAATCCCGCGCAGCACCAGCCCCAGGCCGATGCTGAAGATTACGCCGATCACCAGTTCCAGCGCGCCGCGAGCTTGTTTCCAGATCGGTAGGCCGATCCGCGCGGAGTAGACCAGGCGAGGCAGCACGCACAACGGCGCAGCGACGGCCAACCCCGCCGCAGCGAGGGTAACCATTGCCAGCCGTTCCGCGTAACCCCACACCTGCCAGCGATTCATATACGGGATCATGTCCAGCCAGTTGGCCCACCAGGTCACGTCGTAGAAACGTGTGACGGCAATGGAAACTGCGCCAGCGGACATAAATAATAGCTCGGCCTGGCTGGGCGCGGGCTGTAGCAGACTTCCAAACAGCACCTGCATAATGATAATAGTGATGTAGTGCAGGAACTGATCGAGCATGTAGGGGATGAACGGGTGGATTCGGAAGCGCGGGCCGGTGTAGATCTTGCCCCAATCCTGGAAGCCATGTACGACCGACATCGCCACCAGGGGCAGAAACAAGACGCGGATGTACGGGGCCAGCACCAGCGCCGACATGAAGAAGACCATCAGGGCGTGCAACGCCAATCCATCCCACGATTGCCCTTTGCGAACGATCAGCCAGTTCGTCTGCAACGTGTAATCAGCAAGGAAATGGGCGAACAGCAGATGTGGAATGAGCAACGACGCTCTCCGCTCCTGGTACCATAGCATGTTGGACGCCAATGCCAGAGTATGATACATTATTTGCTCAATGTGTGCATAGTCGAAGCAAAATCATGCCCAGTCCATCCGTAACCTTTGGCTTTATCCTGGCGACCTTATACGGGGCTGTTTTTCACTTCATCCTGGGTGGGAATGCACGGCAACTGGCATTATACTTGCTGGCAGGCTGGCTGGGATTCACGTTGGGGCACATTTTTGGCATCATATTCGCCGTAAACCTCCTCAACATTGGCTCTCTGCATGTCTTTTCAGCCACGCTTGGCGCTCTCCTGGCTCTTCTGGCGGCACGGTTCCTTACGAGCGACAGCCAACCATCCACCGGGTAATCATGCGCATTGCGGTGTGCATCCGGTAGAAAGTGGGGCAGATGACAGATAAACGTGATAGTGAGCGATCCGAGTCGGTGATCAACGCGAACCGGCCATCGCCGGGCTTTGTGCGCTGGATTATCATCGGCCTGGTCGCCCTGGTTTCTTTGATCATCGTCGCGCTGGTGGTTGCCATCCTCGGCGGCATCAGCGGTTCGGAAGGTGTGGCCGCCGCCTTCCGCATTTTGCGAGACTTCTTCATTATCGTGCTGGCTTTGCAGGGGATTCTCATCAGCGTCGCGCTGATCGTCCTGGTGTTGCAGTTGAGCGCGCTGATCAACCTGTTGCGCAACGAGATCAAGCCGCTGGTTGACGAAGCGCGCACAACCATGAGCACGCTGCGGGGCACGACGCAGTTCGTCAGCCAGAACCTGACCACGCCAATGATCAAAGTCGTTTCGACAGTGGCAGGCGTCCGCGCCTTCTTGGGCGAACTGGCAGGCATCCGCCGTTCGACTCGCAGCCGCTCTGAGCAGAAGTCGCGTAGCAGGTAAAACTATCTGGCAGGATTGGCTATGGAAACTGTACTGAGCATCAATCTAATTGCAACTAATCCGTCTGTGCGGAAAGGGCGTCCCGTCATCGCGGGGACAACCGTGTGTGTTTCAGACATCGTTATCGCAATGCTTTTCCATCAAGGAGACACGAGCGAGTTAGCCTCTTCCTTCGCGCTCTCGCTGGCGCAGGTTCATGCGGCTTTAGCCTACTACTATCAACATAAATCTGAAATTGACGAAGAAATTCGCGAACGCCGCGCCAAAGATGCTGAATTGAGAGAAAAACGTGTCGGAAGCCGCCATCCGTCTCTATTAAGTCTCGATACGGATAGCGTCAGGTTCCCAAACGCCTGAAAGTACCTTGATGGTTAAGAAAATCAGGCCCCCGATCAATTTCCGGGCTTCAAAGCGTGTGTCAAGATAATGCGTTCGTATGACCCGGCGACACACGAGACCGGGTACCAATGGTTTATGCCACTCATGGATCACTTTTTCGACACTTCAAGATCCATTGTGAACGCTTCTTCCCTTTCAACTCAACGGCCTAGAAATTATTATCGTTTCTCCCCAAGCCTACCGGCACTCCTCTCCGTAACGCTCCAAGCCTCATCGGGTTTTGATGAATGGATAAATCCAACCGGAAGGCTTTATGCAAACGCTGACAAGAGATACACAGTCGCTCTACAATGACTCTAAATTCGATGTGCGGCCCGGCAATCCACTGCCGCTGGGGGCCAGTCTCGTGCCGGGCGGGATCAACTTTTCGATTGCTTCTCAGCACGGGACGGCCTGCACGCTGGTGCTCTTTGAACGCGG
>DATGFK010000472.1:0-4764 GCA_035309185.1 Aggregatilineales bacterium | reverse complement strand
CAGTCGTTCGGCTGGATCACGGGGCCGGTCTTCGGCGCTTGAGCAGTCGCCGTCGCAGCTTGCAAGGTAGCATAGGCAGCAGTGGCTGTTGCGGCGGGAGCCACAACTTCGCCAGGCGGCGTACTGGTTGGTTGGCCGCTCTGCGTGGGCTGATCGGGCTGGCCGGTTGGCGTGGTCAGCCATACCGAGATTTTCCCGCCTGGGGTCGCCGTGGCAAAAATGGGCACAGTTGGAGTCGTGTTCCCGCCGTTGCGCTGCCCGATCACGTCATTGATGCTGCTACAGGCGAGTGTAGCCAGCCATAGGGTCAGCATCACCACGGCGATTGCCAGGCTGCGGTGCTGCCGTAAACTACGCGCGAAGAATCGCGTCAAACGTGTGGTCGTCGTTCGCATGGGAGCCAAGTATAGCCCAAGTCTCGCGCGTCCCCTATCCCTTCTTTACGTTTTTAGAGACCAGGGATAGGCCAATCGGAGCCGGAATGAAGGCAGTACGCACAAATTCCCTGTCGCGATCTGGCGCAACTTGCGTACAATTGACATTGTTCACCATCGAGCGAATCAAGCGAACGGTAAATCAGCCAGGTCAATCCTTTCTGAATTCGCCAATTTTTAAGGGCGTGAAGTGCCAGGGTCGCCCAATAGAAAGCATTTCTCATGTCAACTATCGCACGTCCTGAGCCAGCAATGCGATCCGGGAACCTGGCGGCATTCAGTTCGCCGGCCTTCCGGCTGTATTTTGCCGGGCAACTAGTATCCGTTTCCGGTACCTGGATGCAGTCTGTGGCGCAGCAAGTGGTGGTCTATAACCTGACCAAATCGGAGACGGCGCTGGGTGTGGTGGCCTGCGCCCAGGGCCTACCGGCGCTGTTCCTGACGCCATTCGCAGGCGTCATTGTGGAGCGGTTTCCCAGGCGCAGTATCCTGATCGCCACCCAGTCGGCCATGATGATCCTGGCCTTTATCCTGGCGGCCCTGCAATTCGCGAATGTTCTCCAGGTGTGGCACATCATGGCGCTATCGCTAGGACTGGGCATCGCCAATGCGCTGGACGCTCCCGCGCGGCAGTCCTTTGTCGTCGAGATGGTCGGTCACGACCAGCTTAGCAGCGGGATCGTCCTCAATTCGATCATGTTTAACGCCGCACGTATCATCGGCCCGGCGCTGGCCGGACTGGCGCTGGAACAGATCGGCCCCGCCTGGTGCTTCTTTCTGAACGGTGTGAGCTTTCTGGCTGTGATCGCTGGCCTGTTCCTGATGCATGTGTCCAGCGTGATCCATCTACAGGGGCGAGTTTCCATCTGGAAACCTCTGCTGGAAGGGGTCGAGTTCGCGCGTACGCATCTGTCAATTCGTCCCTTGTTGATGCTCAGTGCGATCACCAGTGTATTCGGCATTACGTTTGCGGTACTGCTGCCTGCTTTTGCCGACCAGGTTCTCAAAGACACGACCGGCGGTACGGCGGCGCTGCTGACTGCGCAGGGCGCTGGCGCAGTCCTGGCGGGCGTGGCGACTGCCCGCGCCAACACAACAGGCCGACGCGGCCAGCTACTCGTCGTGTGCGCCCTGGCTGCTCCTGCCTGCATCGTCCTGTTCGGCCTCAACCGGAACTACATCATGGCACTGATCCTGGCTGCGTTGTGCGGTTTCTTCTTGATTTGCCAGTTCGTCCTCATGAACACCCTCATCCAGGTCGTTGTGCCGGACGAGTTCCGTGGGCGCGTCATGAGCCTGTACACGCTGACCTTCTTTGGCCTCCAGCCCTTCAGCGCACTGGCGATTGGCGTCCTGGCGCAAATTCTCAGTACACCGTTCGCGATCCTGACCTATGGCGCCGTGTGCTTGCTTTTTACAGCCTCCGTGTTGTGGCGCTACCGGCACCTCGCGCAGTTGACGTAGGCCCTAATCCGACCTTCACATTGAGGATGAGAACGAGGGGTATCAACTGGGCCACCCTAAAATCAAGCTATCACTCAAGCTTCAGCATTTGTCGCCGAACCCCAAATCGAAGTTCCAGGGTCGGGCTTCGCTGGATGCCGGTTCAAGACCGGTCTGGCCCACTCACATGTCACATGGGCCGGTAGTTCAAAAGCAGAACACAGTGACTTGACGAATGAACCCGGATTTAAACGTGTTGGCGTGTGCAAATGGGCGGCAAATCGAGGCCCGGAGGGTGGTCATCCCTTCGGGCTTCACCTTTCCCACAGAAGTTCACGTCTCACCGCCGCCGGTACGCCCATCGGGACGCTTCGGAAAGCGAATGCTGTGGTTGATCCGCTCGATGATCTCGGCCCGCGCCGCGTCATCGAGTTTTGTGTAGTTCTTCAGGTCGCCTGGATCGATGGCATACGGCCAATGGCGGATCATCCGCGCCCAATGGGCGTATACACCCGTAAAATCGCCCGTCTGCTGCGCACGGGCAAGCGTCGCCATATACAGAGCATCCTCGCCCAGCGTCCAGCCGTCAAAGTCGAATTCCCAGCTATTGAAATCGCTCAAAGTTGCATCCCGATCTTGTGTGGTTGTTCGGTGTCCAGAGATGGCTCAAAGTTTATCGCAAAAATGGGAAGCTGCATTCGCCAAAATTGCACGGGCCGTAGTATGATTTGAGCGCCTTACCAAACGCGCGTCGTGGACCGTAGTTTTCTAGGCCACCCGAAACGAATTTGACTGATTTGATCCAATGGTTCAACGATCCTCTACTCAGCACCGAAAAAAACTGGAACCATCATCGCCAAGGAACCCTCGCCTGCTTGGGATTGTGGGAATTGGCCTTATCCAGGCAGGTTTATCGTTGTACTTTTCCTGGCAGCAAATAGACACTATCAGGCAAAACCCTCAGAGTTATTCTCCCTGGGTCTTGCCTTTTGAATTCGTCTCTATAGCGGTTGCTATTGCCGCCTTTTCCGCCTTGTACCTTATCGTTCGCCATCGCCGCATCGGCCTGAAAGTAGGATTAGGCGTATGGGCCGTCAGCAGCGTATTGACGCTTTTTTACGTGCTGAACGTGAATGCGCCTTTTGCGGCGATCCGAAATTACTTTTTTTTGAACGCTGGTATCAGCTTGTTCGTAAACTTAGTGGTCATGTATGCCTTTGCTCATTACCTGAGCCAGCCTCCTGAGAAGAGCGCATTTATCGAGTAAGGCTCGTACAATATCCTCGCCCGGCAAGTCCTGAAGCTTGGAATTCGGAGACGCACAAAACGCCGTGAAATTCTTTGATTTTTCCCTGGAAGAACTGCAAACCTACCAGCCCGACCGTGACGAACCCGCCGACTTTGACGATTTCTGGCACGAGACACTCACCGAAACCCGCAGCAATCCGCTCAAGGCAACCTTCACGCCTTTTGACAATGGCCTTGCGACGATTGAGTCGTTCGACGTGACCTACAGCGGCTATGGCGGGCAGCCGATTAAGGGCTGGTTGCAGTTGCCGAAACAGCGAAGCGGACGCCTGCCGTGCGTGGTGGAATTTATAGGTTACGGCGGCGGACGGGGATTCCCGACGGATTGGCTGCTGTGGGCCAGCGCTGGCTACGCCCATCTGATTATGGATACGCGGGGGCAGGGCAGCAACTGGCTCAAGGGCGACACCGCCGACCCCGAACCCGTGGACTCCAATCCGCATTACCCAGGCTTCATGACGCGGGGCATTCTCAAAAAGGAAACGTATTACTACCGCCGCGTCTTTACAGATGGCGTGCGAGCAGTGGAAGCGGCTCAGGCGCACCCAGCGGTTGACCCGGATCGGATGGCGGTGACGGGCAGCAGCCAGGGCGGCGGAATCTCGATTGCAGTGGCGGGACTGTCCAGCGCCGTGAAGATCGCCATGCCGGACGTGCCATTCCTGTGCCATTACCGCCGTGCCTTTGATGTCGCCGAAGAGCATCCTTACCAGGAGATCGTGCGCTACCTGCTCGCGCAGCGCGATAAAGTAGAGCAGGTCTACGCCACGCTGGCCTATCACGATGGTGTGAATTTTGCGGCCCGCGCCAAGGCAGATGCGCTGTTTTCGGTGGGCCTGATGGACACGATCTGCCCCCCTTCGACGGTCTTCGCTGCCTATAACTACTACCAGGGGCCAAAGGACATTCGCATTTGGCAGTTCAACAATCACGAGGGCGGCGGCAATTACCAGACGGTGGAAAAGCTGAAATTTGTGCGTGAACGCTGGCCGCTGGTATAGAAAGGGCGCGATCTCAGACTGTTACTTGACCAGTCGCAAATCACCGGTATTTCACGATAATTCGACTCGCAGCGCTCCGTTCATCGTAGATCGAAAGGACTTGGCCCCAGGCATATTCATAGGGCTGCGCACCGAGTGACTCTGCCAAAAACTTGTCGTGGAGAGCTTTTCGACTCAGTTCTTGTTCTAGAGACCAGTTCTCCCATTTCCCGGATCTGGGTTCACCAGGCAAAAGGGAGAAGATTTCTGCACTTTCCAGGTGGTCATCGTGAAAATAGAGCGTAAACAGGAGCCGCATACTGTCTGCATCGCTGATTTGGCGCCGGTACGAAAAATGCGACAGCCCATCCCCGTAGTAATTTTCCCAGGCGTCGAAATCGGGGGACAGTTTCAGAACCGAACGGCTCAACGTAGGCTGAACAATAAGCCCATCAAGGGCAATTTCACCATTGGAAGGATTAAGGTGCATCGAGCTCACCCGCCCGGATCACGTCGAGAGCTGACCCACGACGATCACATTTTGCGAGGGCGACTGGCTACCATTGTCTGGCTCGGCGGTGATCCGCGCCCATGTATAC
>DATGFK010000471.1:0-5425 GCA_035309185.1 Aggregatilineales bacterium | reverse complement strand
TTTATCGAGGAATGGACGGCACAGGCGCCGCCAGAACCTCAGGTTACGATTGAACCCTCCATCGCCCCGCGATCCCGTCAGGTGGTGCTGCCGCAAGACCCGGATTCGGTGCATAAGCAAAAGACCCGGGTATCGCCGTCGCGGGATCGCGAGGAAACCCCTCCCGCTGGCGCAACCCGACCCCTGGCGGAGCGCCGCCAGGACGAGGAGAGTTGAGCGGCTCCCAGGGCGCCGCGCCGACGAAACTTACCACCACGATTATGATCGTCGCGCCGCACGAGGTACAGGCTGTCGCCGTACCTCTGCTGCGACGTTATGCGCCCGACACGCTGACTCGCGTCCCGGCACACCTGACGATCCTGTATCCCTTCGTCGCTTACGAGCGCCTGGACGAAGCTTGTGCAAAGCTTGTAAGCATTTGCGCGGAGATCGCCCCCTTCGAGATCACGATGGAGGGCTATGGCGAGTTTCCGAGCGCACTGTACATGACGCCCCGCAACCCACAGCCCATCAAGCGCGTTTTTCATCGGGTCTACCGGGATTTTCCTGAATGTCTGCCCTACGGGGGCGCCTTCGGCGATGACCTCACTCCGCATATGACGGTTGGCGAGTTCGAGACCCCCGAAGAACTGCACGGCGCGAAGGCCGCACTGCCCCGCTATGCGCCGATCACCTTTCGGGCGACCCGGCTGCACGTCCTGTATGGCATCGATCACATCGCACTGCCCTGGATCACCCATGCGGTGATTCCGCTGGGCGGCGCGAGATAGACCCTGCCTTGGCTGTTTTCGGGCCAGCATTCATAGGCAGGATCAACACCACGACCAACGCGCCCACCAACAAGATTTTCCTTTGGAACTGCGCAACTCGAACGCTTTTGCTACCCTACTGGGTCATCAAGGCGCAGAGGCGGCGTTGGCATAGTCACCAGAGAGGGCAAATGTGGCAGATCGGGTGTGATCAGGGTGCTGTGCCCTGATCCATCGCCCGATCTCAAGCTATGCGCCGACACGCTCATTGACCAGAATCAGATTCACATTTCGCCCGGCCAGCTCCGATTCCGCCAGGATAATCAGGATTTTGGCAAGTAATGCTCCGGGATGCCCCAGCTTTTGCATACGGACATGTTCAAGCGGAAGCGAATATTCATGGATGCGCTGCAAGCCAGCCTCTAACGTTGGGACGATCTTTTGCGTCCCAGCCACCCAGACCAGATTTGAGCTGTTAAATGTATAGGAGGGAAGTTGGCTGCCGCTGCTGCTGGCAACAAGGATTTCGCCCGTTTGGGCGATAGCCTGGACGCTGCCCAGATACCAGGGCGCGAGGGTACTCTGGCGGCGAAGTTCCATCCGCCGCGTGGGTTCCTGCTCCGCCATGATTTCATCTTTCAGATAGACCCACGGATGCTGTTTGTTGATGAGCTGCGCTTCCAAGCCAATCTCTTGCAGGGTTTGCGACATGCCCATCATAATGGTCGCACCTGCCGGGATGATTTCATGGATTTTAGCGAGCGCTTCGGCGCTCGTATCCACGAGGAGCACCTTGATGCCACGTGCGCGGATGGCATCCACAGTGCGAGCGACGATTTCTGGCGACACGGGGATGCTGTAATCGACAGCAGTAGCTACAGGGATATTCACGAGTGTTTTCCTTGCATAGGAGTGGCTGACAGGATCGACAGTGTGCTTAAATACCATTTGTTGACTAAGCCACACCTGTCACTTATAATGGTAAGGTACGCGGTGAAAGAATTCAATCAACAAGAATCGACATGTGTTGCCAAAGCAACAAAAGGGGCAAAGTGTTGGAAAAACAGGCCACTCGTATGGACAAAGTTGATAAGGTCGATCCGCGTGTCCGGCGCACACGGCAAATGCTCCAGCAGGCGATGACTGAGTTGCTGAGGGAAAAGGAATTCGTGGATATCACCGTGCAGGATATTGCCGAAGGTGCTGACCTCAACCGGGCGACTTTCTACAAGCATTTTCTGGATAAGTATGATCTGTTGAATGTCATTGTGCGGGAACGCTTCCAGACTCTCTTGGATGCGGCGCTTCCGGAAAATCCTGGATTATCCCCGGAAACAGTGGGTATCCTGATTCAAACAGCTTATGACTACCTTGCAGGTTTTCATGACCGTTGTATTAAGGTGCAGTCGCGTGATGAACAGGCCTTGATCATGCAGCAGGTGCAGCGCCAGATTTATGATAACCTGCTCCTATGGCTGCAAGAATGCGCGGCGCATTCCGGTCTTAAGCGTAAAGCGCCGGAATTGACTGCCCTCCTGACCAGTTGGATGATCTTTGGGCCAATTCTACAAGTGGTGTGGGGGACACCTAAGTTGCCCAAACAAACGCTGATCGATGAGGTCACGGCGCTGGTGCGCTCGGCGCTAGAGGATTACCTGATCGCGGCGTGATTCCTCACTGGGCACGCGCTCCTCTATGCACATGATGACAGTCCAATATTTTCAAACCCGGCGCTATAAAACTAGTAGACTGACGCATGAAACCTGGGACAGTGAACCTCACCCCTCAATCCCCTCTCCATAACTAACATGAAGAGGGGAAGCGAATGGAGTGAGCAGGGGTGAGGTTGTACCTTATGTCTTGTGCGTCCCTCTATTAGTGCATGACGGCTGAGGCCAGCACACCCGCCTCGTCTTTGTCCTTTGCCGTCGATTCGTCGTAGACGAAGCGTTTGCCGCGTATGGCGGAGAAGATCGCCGCCAGCAGCGCCAATCCCGCCGAGAAGAGGAACACGGCCCGCAGCGCATCCATGAATGAAGCGCTGATGGCGTTGGGGAAGAACGTGTTACTCAGCAGATTCTTTTGGGCATCATCCGGGAGTTGTTGCAGGACGGTTGGCGGCACCATCGTCTGCACGGGGTTATATCCGAGGAAAACCGCAAACAGTGCGCCCGTCGGCGGCAGGTTGGAAACCCTGGCAGCAGTATCGGCAGGAATGCCGTTCGATTGCAGGCCATTGCGCAGCGCGACGGGCAGGCTGGTGCTCAGGGCCAGGATCAGCACCGTGAAGTAGACGCTCAGGCTAAGTGGACTGCCCGCAAACTGGAACGTCGAGCGCATCCCGGAACCCACGCCACGATACTCTGGCGGCAGGGCGTTCATGACGGATGTGGTATTGGGCGCCGCGAAGGCGCCGAAACCCGCCCCGATGATAAACAGCACGATGGCGAACGATGGGTAATCGAAGTTGGCCGGGAAGGTACGCAGCGCCATATACGCGATGGTCAGCACCACCATCGCCCCTGTGGTGACGTTGCGTGGACTCAGGCGATGGGTCAGCCAACCGCTGGTCACGCCGAAGATCATGTAGCCGATCAGCAGCGGCAGCAGATAGATGGCCGACCACAGCGGCGTATCTTCAAAGGCGTAACCGTGCAGTGGGAGCCAGATGCCTTGCAGCCAGATGATAAAGATCAACTGTAAGCCGCCATACGCGATAGAGACCAGGAACTGCGCAATGCAGCCGACGGTAAAGGGCCGGATGCGGAACAGTTCCAGGTGAAACAGGGGATCGGGAGCGCGCTGCTCGACGAAGACGAAGCCCACCAGCAGGAGGATACCCAGCACAACGCCCCCGATCACCAGTGGGTTCGTCCAGCCAGTGGTGGAATTGCCATAAGGCAGCAGGCCGTAGGTCAGGGCCACCAGCAGCGAAACCAGGCCCGCGCCCAGGCAAAAGTTGCCTGGAAGGTCAATGTGGCTGGCGCTGCGTCTGACGGACTGTTCGCGCAGCGAGATGTAGGCCCAGATCGTCCCGATGATGCCGAACGGTACGCTGATCAGGAAAACCCAGCGCCAGTTAATCGCCGAGAGGAAGCCGCCCAGCAGCAGTCCGACCAGGCTGCCGCCCAGCGCAGCGACCATGTTGATTCCCAGGGCCAGCCCGCGTTCTTCAGGTGGGAAAGCATCGGTAAGGATAGCGGTGCTGTTGGCGATCAGGCAGGCCGCGCCAACGCCCTGCACCAGCCGGAAGATGATCAGTTCAAAGACGGCAGTATCGCCAAGCTGCGGCGTCAGCTCAGGGACAAAGTACAACAGCACCGAGCCGATGCTGAAGATCATGAAGCCCAAATTGTAGATGCGCACACGCCCGCGCGCGTCGGCCCAGCGGCCCAGCGTGACCAGGAGTGTCGCCGTGACGACCATGTAGCCGAGCAGCATCCACAGCAGATTGCCAGTTTCAGAGGGTTGCAGCGGGTTGACGCCCAGCCCTTTGAAGATTTGCGGCATGGAGATCAGGATGATGCTGCTGTCCATCGAACCCAGCAGCACGCCCAACGTCGTGTTGGAAAGCGCCACCCACTTGTAATTCTTCCCGACCGGGCGCGTGTGGCGAGGGATCGCCTGCGTGTCAGAACTCATTCGGGTAAAGTCTCCTTTTCTTTTACTGTATCCTCAGACGAGGATTGGCTTGACTGTGTTTGGAGCGCGCCCAGCGCTTCGGTGAGGGCATGTAGTCCCTGGTGCAGCGCTTCGACGCTCCTGTCGTCTATCGTTTCCAGCGCGCGCTGAAGCTGATCGCGGCGCATGGCATCCATCTTCCGAACCAGATCGCGCCCGGCGTCGGTCAGTTCCAGGATGAAGCAGCGCCTATCCTGGGCGTCAATCCGCCGGGTGATGAGGTTGTCACTTTCCAGGCGATCCAGGATGCCGGTGACGGTCGTGCGGTTCACCTTGAGGATGTCCGACACGTCGCTGGGGTTGCGCGCATAGCCCGCCTCGATCAGCAGCAGGGTTCGCAGGCTGCCCACCGGCCAGCGCAGATCGGCCCACGATTCCGGCCACCCGGCGTAAATCTGGCGCTGCAAGCGAATGTCGAGATCGAGTATTGTCGCGATCACGTTTGGTTTCATATCGAGGATAATCCATTGAAGTGAACTATTTTGATTTCGGGATTATAGAGCGGGAGATTTGGAATGGCAAGCGGGAGAGGGAAAACAAAACCGGGGGATTTCTCCCCCGGCTCAATTTGTGAATGCCAGTTGCGTCTAGTAGTTGCGGACGCCGATACCAAAGACCGACGGCGGCAGGTGAATACCCGACTGCTCGATCTGGTCAATGAACTTCGGGCGCAGGCCGGTCGGGCGCAGGCGGCCAATGACTTTGCCCGCCTCAATACCGGTCTGTTCAAACTCGAAGATGTCAGACATGGTGATCACATCACCTTCCATGCCCTGGATTTCGGTGATCTTCGTAATCTTACGGCTGCCGTCGCGCAGACGCTCCTGGTGGACGATCAATTGAACCGCCGAAGCGACCTGCTCACGAATAGCGCGCACGGGCAAGTCCATACCGGCCATCAGGCACATGACTTCCAGACGGGCCAACGTGTCGCGCGGGCTGTTGGAGTGGGCCGTCGTCAGCGATCCATCATGGCCCGTGTTCATGGCCTGGAG
>DATGFK010000470.1:0-5924 GCA_035309185.1 Aggregatilineales bacterium | reverse complement strand
TGTGTACCTTCCGCGACATTTCCGAGCGCAAGGCGCAGGAGCAGCAGCTTCTGCTTCACGCCAGCTTGCAGGAGAGTGTCAATGATGCCGTGCTGACGTTGGATATGGAGAATCGTATCCAAAGCTGGAATCGGGCAGCGGAACGCATTTACGGTTGGCAGGCCGAGGAGGTCGTGGGCAGAAAGACAATCTACGAAGTCCTCCGTGTGCCAACCGGCACCGAAGCGGAACGCGAAGGCATCTTGAAGGTGCTGCTTGAGCAGGGTAGCTGGCACGGCGAAATCCGGCGGCCACGCAAGGATGGAACGGAATTGGATATCCTGGTATCCACGACGGTCTTGAAGGATGAACACGGCATTCCCTACGGCGTGATATCGGTTCACCACGACATCACTGAACGCAAGGCGCAGGAGCGCCAGCTACAGGCAAGCGAAACGCGCTACCGGCTACTCGCGGAGAATATCCGCGATGTCGTCATGCGCTTGAATACAGCCAGCCAATACGTTTACGTTTCGCCTTCCGTCCGCAACGTATTGGGCTATGAACCGGAAGATCTCCTCGGACAATTGGCCTTTAACTATATCCACCCTGATGACCTGGAAGCGGTTGGGCGAGCCTTTGCCTTAGCGACGGAACCCAACCTTCACGATGTCACGATGGTTGTACGTTATCGCCATAAGCAGGGGCATTACGTATGGGTCGAGAGCTTTGGACAAGTCCTACGCTCAGAATTGACGGGAGAAATAGAGGGATTCATTTCGTCCGCCCGTGATATTTCTGCCCGCAAACTCGCGGAAGAGGCGCTGCGCGCCAGTGAAAAACGCTTTAGTGCTCTTGTCAATGGCGTCCATGACTATGCCATTTATATGTTGGACCCGACTGGCAGCGTGATGAGTTGGAACATCGGGGCAGAGCGTATCAAAGGCTACACTCCTGAGGAAATTATTGGTCACAATTTCGAGCGGTTCTACACCGCTGAAAGCATTGCCCAAGGGGAACCTCAAGCCGTACTGAAAATCGCTGAGCAAACGGGTCACTTTGCCGGGGCAGGCTGGCGAGTGCGCAAGGATGGCAGCCGATTCTGGGCGGAAGTCATCATAACGGCCTTGCGCGATGACCAAAACCAACTGATCGGCTTCTCCAAACTGACGCGCGACCTGACCGAACCTCGAAAGGCACAACAAGCGCTTCAGGAGGCACTTGAGAAAGAAAAAGAACTGAATGAACTGAAGTCACGCTTCGTATCCATGGCCTCTCACGAATTCCGCACACCCCTGGCGACAATTCTGATTACCACCGAAACGTTGAGCGCTTATCGTCCGAAGATGACTGATAATCAGATTGAGGAGCGTCTCGCCAAAATCCGCGAACAGGTCAGCCACCTCAAAGATATCATGGATGACGTGTTACAACTGGCTCGCTTGCAAGCACGACGCGCTGACTTCAATCCAGTCATGCTCGATCTGGAATCCCTGTGCCGAAGTGTTATTGACGAGTTTCAGAGCCAGCCCGGCAGCACCAAAACAATCGTGTTTACCTGCGACCACGCGCTCAAAGAGGTCAAACTGGATAAGAAGCTGATGCGTCAGACCATTAGTAACCTGGTCTCCAATGCCGTGAAATACTCGCCAGAGGGAAAGACGATTACTGTCAGCCTCCAATATACGGGCAATGCCCTGCTTCTCAAGGTGCGGGATGAGGGAATCGGCATTCCCGAAAGCGACTTAGCCCATTTGTTCGAACCTTTCCATCGCGCCACGAACGTCGGAGCGATTTCCGGCACGGGCCTCGGTTTGACCATCACGAAGGAATCCATCGAACTTCACGGAGGGACTATTGCCGTGGAGAGCCAGGTTGGGACGGGAACGACCTTTACTGTCACGATTCCAGTGGTAATCGAAGGAGAACAAAGCCATGACGAAAATCCTGGTCATTGAAGACGAAACGATGCTACTTGAAGAGGTCCTTGGCATACTTACTTTTGAAGGCTATGAGGCTATCGGAGCGGAGGATGGACTTGTCGGTGTCGAAGTTGCACGCCGGGAGGTGCCAGATTTGATTGTCTGCGACATTACGATGCCTCGACTGGATGGCTATGGTGTGTTGCTGGAAATTCAGGCAAACTCGGCAACCATTGGTATTCCCTTCATCTTCGTCACCGCCAGAGCGTCTCACGAAGACCGCCGGAGAGGCATGGCATCAGGCGTGGATGACTACATTACGAAGCCGTTCACGCGCCTGGAACTGTTAGACACTATTCGAGCCAGATTGGAGAGAAAGGCGGTATGGGAACAAGAGCGGCTGCATGAAGTGGAACAATTGCGGTCGGCATTGGTGCAGGAACACCGGGAGCGCCTGCTCAAAGCAAAGCTTATCGCTATGTTTTCTCACGACTTTCGCAATCCCCTCACCACGATTCTGTCGTCGGATACGCTTTTGCGCGATTACAATGATCGGCTGGATGACGAACGCCGATTGATGCATCTGAACAGCATCGAAGCCGCCGTTCGTTTGCTGCTCCAAATGCTAGACGATATGCTCATTGTTGCTCAAATGGAATCAGGCAGTCTTCAAATCAAACCAGAGCCACTCACCCTGGAAATATTCCTGCGAGGCATCGTGGACGAGTTCCAGGCCGTACATAGTGCAACCCATAACCTGGTCTTTGAAAGCAATTTTCCCAATATTGTGCTGGCCGATCCTCGATTATTACGGCAGATAGCCGCAAATCTTATCTCTAACGCGATAAAGTATTCACCACAGGATAGCGAAGTGGATATTATGCTGCAAGGCAGTGACCAGGAGTACACGCTAAGCGTTCAAGATCAGGGCATTGGCATCCCTGACGCCGACCAGATGCGTTTGTTTGACGGTTTTCAGCGTGGTTCGAATGTCAGGGACGTTCAGGGTACTGGCCTGGGATTAGCGATTGTGAAACAAGCCGCCGAAATTCAGGGCGGTGTAATCCACATTCAAAGTCAGGTCGGTACTGGCACCACCGTGAGAGTGACCGTTCCCTGGAGTACGCCAGGCAGCTAACCAAAAACCGTGAATCTGATGTAGGGCGCTCAATAAATCTTTCAGAAAGGATGGGGCCAAGATAATGACAGTGAACGAATTTCTCACACTAATCGCCCAGTTTTTCTTCGCGTTCCTTTGTCTTGCCTCAATTCTGGATTTCCTGCGGCATCGAGATAACGCCCGCCGGGACATCGCCTTGATGTTCATTTCACTGGGTGTGCCTATCTCTATCCCGCCCTTTTTCAAGCTACTGGGCATACAGGTGCCGTGGCTCAATGCGGTGACCTCGGCTGCGCTGATTGCTCACCCATACTTGATGCTTCGCCTCCTGCGATTTTTCCGGCCCATCCCACGACAGATCTGGCTTGTATCGTTGGTTGCTATGGTCGCTTCGTGGGCGGCAATTATCTTGTTCCCAATGCAGTTGCCTGTGGTTGTGGCAGTGCCTATCGTCGTATATATTCTCCTGATCGATGCTTACGCCATGCTCTCCTTCATACGAGGGGCGCTGAGTACCTCTGGCGTAGTGCAGCAGCGACTGCGCTTTGCTGCGGCTGGTTCCGGATTATTTGTACTCCTGCTGGCCGCTTTGATAAGTAGTGTGGTTCCGGTTCTAAAGGCACCGGCCATCGTTTTCGGACTGGTCGCAGCGATTCTTTCGGCGCTGAGCTTCTACCTGGGCTTTGCGCCCCCTCGATGGCTCCGGCGCGCCTGGCAACTGGTGGAGCTGCGATCATTTCTTTTACAGACCAGGCGTCAGTCAAAAAGTGAAGGATTAGGCGTCGAAGACACTTTCCTTCAGCTCTGTCAGGCGGCTAATCGAGCGGTAGGCGGTCTGGCGGCTGCCATTATTCAGTGGGACGAGAGCGCTGGGCAGTGGCACGTCCGGCGTGAAACGGGTTTGCCCTCGCTGTCAGGCACTCTCTTGAACGATCTGTCAGTCACGCAACAAGGACTGCGCGAGCAGCGCTCAAAGGTGATCTATGCTTCGGACTCCCTGAATATAAGTGACCGCCGACTGTTGGACATGGCGGGTGCCGATACCTTGCTTGTCGTTCCAATCACGGCCCTCGAACGAGCCTGGGGAATATTGCTCGTCTTCCTGAAATACCGTTCCCTGTTTATTGAGGATGATGTTAGTCTGCTCGAACTACTGGCCCAGGAAAGCACCATCCTCCTGGAAAACTACCGGCTTATCGGTGAACTCAGGACTTACTCTGAACAATTGGAGCGAAGAGTTGAGGAGCGCACGCTGGCGGTGCGACAGAGCGAAAAGCTGTACCGAACCATCGCCAACAACTTCCCCAATGGATCGATAATCTTATTCGATACCAATCTGCGATTCATGGTCGCGGATGGTACAGGGCTGGCACAGGGCGGTTTTTCAAGAGAACAACTGGAGGGCAAAACGATCTGGGATGTCTTTCCACAAACATATTGCGATGAGGTGCTCGAACCGTTGTATCGCGGTGCGCTGGCTGGGAACCTGGTACCTTCCGAGTATCCAAATGGGGATCGCGTTAGCCTGGTTTTCGGCGTCCCTGTGCGCGATGAACAGGGCGAAATCTTCGCAGGACTGCTCATCTCCCAGGATATCACCGAACGTCGGAAGGCAGAGGACGAAGTTCGACGCCTGAATGCTGAACTTGAACAACGTGTTGTCGAGCGTACCGCACAACTACTCCAATCCGAAGCAAAATTCTCAACGGCATTTCGGGCCAGCCCAGCCGCGATTTCAATTGCTACACTGCAAGAGGGTCGTTGGATTGAGGTCAATGAGGCGCTTGCCCAAATGACCGGCTATAGGAGCGAGGATCTGCTTGGTCACACCTCCGACGAGCTGGGCCTGGTCGACGCGGTTGCCCGCGCTAAAATATTGGATGCAATCCACGAGAAAGGCACTATTCGCAATGTGGAAATCCAGGTACACACTAAATCGGGAGAGTTAGTGGATGTCCTGGTGTCTGTTGAGCAAATCAAGTTAAATGGTCAAGCCTGTGTGTTGACCATTCAGTATGACATTACGCAGCTCAAGCGCGCGTTGAGAGAAGTAGAGCGCTTAAATGATGATTTGGAACAGCGCCAGGTTGCGGTCGAAGCTGCCAACAAGGAACTGGAAGCTTTCAGCTATTCGGTGTCGCATGATCTCCGCGCACCGCTGCGAGGGATAGACGGTTATTCTCGCCTGCTGCTGAGGGATCATGCTTCACAACTGGACTCCGAAGGGCAGCGCAAGCTACAGGCTGTACGCACTAGTATCCAGCAGATGGGCCAGCTCATCGACGATCTGCTGGCCTTTTCACGCCTTGGCCGTCAGCCAATTAATAAGCGATCTGTTGAGCCTGCCCCGCTTGTCCGTCAGATACTGGACGAGCTGGGCGCACAGCAGGATAGTCGGCGTGTAGAGATATTGCTTGGTGATTTGCCCTCGTGTGAGGCAGACCCGTCACTGCTCAAACAGGTTTATACCAACCTGCTAACCAACGCGCTCAAGTTCACGCGTGACCGCGAAACTCCGCAGATTACGGCAGGCAGTCAGATAGTGAACGGTAAACGCACCTATTTTGTCAAGGACAATGGCGTTGGCTTCGACATGCAGTTTGCCGACAAGCTGTTCGGCGTATTCCAGCGTCTGCACAGTGTTGAGGAGTTCGAAGGCACAGGTGTAGGGCTGGCAATCGTGCAGCGGATCGTTCAGCGTCACGGCGGACGGATCTGGGCAGACTCGGAAGTAGACAAAGGTGCGACATTCTATTTTACCCTTGATGGAGCCAACCCAAATGATTGATAAGTCCGTGGAGATCTTGCTGGTCGAGGACAATCCGGCGGATGTCGAGCTGACTTTGGACGCTTTGAGAGTGAACAAGTTGGCAAACAACATTCACGTTGTTCGCGACGGCTTT
>DATGFK010000469.1:0-2696 GCA_035309185.1 Aggregatilineales bacterium | reverse complement strand
GCCTGCTTCGAGCGCCATCCCGAAGCGGGATTAGTCGCCTCCAAAATGCGCCTTTTTGATCGTCGCGATCATTTGCACACGGCGGGCGATTTCTACCGCGTGGATGGACAGGCCGGGAATCGCGGCGCCTGGCAGCGCGATGAGGGTCAGTTCGACAACGAAGGCTACGTTTTCAGTGCCTGCGGCGGATCGGCTGCTTACCGACGGGCTATGCTGGACAAGATCGGTCTGCTGGACGACGCCTTTTTCTTCTCACTGGAAGACGTTGATCTGGCCTGGCGGGCACAACTGGCAGGCTGGCAGTGCGTATACACGCCAGAGGCAGTAGTTTACCATCACCTGGCAGCAACAGGCGGCGGCGTGACGGCCAGCTATTACGATGGGCGAAACGCCATTTACTTGCTGGTGAAGGATTATCCTGGCAGATTATGGCGCAAGTATTGGCCGCGCATCTTGCGCCAGCAGGGGCGAATCGCCGCCGACGCGATCCGTGCCTGGCGAGGTGAGGCTGCTCGTGCTCGGCTGCGTGGGATGACAGCGGGCTTGTTGCGCATTCCCTGGCTGCTCTCTCGACGCCGGGAAACGCAGAAAACCCGCCGCGTCACCATCGAATATCTGGAGTCGATCCTTTCAGATGGCTGATCGGGAACGATTACGTAGGCCAAGCATCGCTGTTGGGCGTTTGCCTGACGCAGCGAGGGGTTGTGTGCGTGAGTGTGTAATGTCGGGTAAGATCGTCGGCCATTCCGCCGTAGGCGGCGCATGATCAGTGCGCATCGAATCGGCTGTGCGGCAAGATGTGGCTCAAAACGTGTTATAGGAGTAAATGGTGCAACGTGAGATGAGAAGTGAGCGTCCGCTGCTATCCATCGTGATCCCGGCGCTCAATGAAGCCAACCGGCTGCCTGCATCGCTGGCAAAGATAGATGCTTTCCTGAACAAACAATCCTATCGTGCTGAAGTGGTCATCGTCGAAAACGGCAGTACCGATAATACCGTCGGCGAAGTGGAGCGTTTTGCCAGCGACCATCCCTATGTGCGCTTGTTCGCGGGTGAGCCGCGCGGCAAAGGGCGTGCCGTTCGCCGGGGAATGCTGGAAGCCGTGGGCGAATATCGCTTTATCTGCGATGCCGATCTTTCAATGCCGATTGAAGAAATCGCACGCTTCTTGCCGCCCAATCTCGATCACTACGACGTAGCCATTGGCTCTCGCGAGGCAAAAGGTGCGAGGCGTTACGATGAGCCGCCTTATCGGCACCTGATGGGCCGCGTCAACAACTTCCTGGTAAAGCTGATCGCCGTGCGCGATTTTGAGGATACACAGTGCGGCTTCAAATCGTTCCACTATAAAGCTGCCGAGGATTTGTTCAGCGTTAGCCGCGTCAACGGCATTGGCTTTGACATTGAGCTGATCTACCTGGCCCAAAAGCGGGGCTACAAAATCCTAGAAGTGCCGATCAACTGGTACTACAACGCCGACACGCGAATGCGATTGGTACAGGATTCCCTGGCGATCTTCGAGGAGATGTTCGAGGTTCGCCGGAACTGGCGCAAGGGGCTATATGCCCGCTCTGTACCTCCGCCCCTGGTCGAACAAGAGGCACAGTCCTGACAGGACACGACAACTATGTCAAAAATCCAACTCCTGATGCTTGTGTACATTGTGCTGGGCCTAGTCGTGGCGGGCCTTGGAGTACCTCTTGTGCTGCGACGGATCAAACCGAACCCGTTTTACGGGGTTCGCCTGGGCCGCACGATGAAGGATGAAAAAATGTGGTACGCGGTCAATGCGTATGTCGGGCGCTGGCTGGTGGCGCTTGGCTTACTAACGGCGATCCTGGCGCTGGTCGTCGCCGCGTTCCCTGGCATCAGCATCCTCAGATATACACTTACTGTTCTTGGGATCGTCGGAGTGGGCACCATTGCTGCAATGGTCTTTAGCTGGCGCTACATCCGTTCGCTCGACCATTAGGCAACTGAATCAGCCCGTGCGGGGTAACGGTATAGTCAGAACAAATTCGGTTCCCTGCGCGCTGGTATCCTTCAACGTGATAGTACCGCCCATTAGTTTTGCCAGGCTGTGCGCCACTGTAAGGCCAAGGCCGCTGCCAGAGGTTGGCACGGTCGTGCCAGGAGTCTCGCCCTTCCAGAAGGGTTCGTAAACGTGCGGCGCGATAGGAGCGGGGATACCTGGGCCGCTATCCTTGATGGCAAGCTGCCAATCGTTGGCCCAGGTTGAGGTCAATTCAACCGTGCCTGCGCTGCTAAAGCTGATTGCATTCCAGGCCAGTTCCTGGATGATCCGCTGAATCAGTTCTTTGTCGCCATGTAAGGACTGCGGCACGGAATCAGTGATCACCGATTTCATCCCCAGCCCTTTTTCCTGGGCTGTGAGCTGGCATTCTGCAAGGACACCAGCGATCAGGCTTCGCGGCTCAAAGTCAACAGCGTTGACCGGATATTGGCCTGCATCAGCCTTCATGTACGTGACAAAGGCATCAAGGAGCGCGAGGATTCGCTTCCCGTTTCTTTCGACGCGCTGAACCGCCCTGACCTGTTTGGCCGTCAGCGGATCGTACATGCCATCTTGCAACATCGTGACGGTTGCCATGAGCGCATTGAGCGGGTTACGCATGTCGTGATTCATCTGGCGCAGCAGATGTACCGCGTTGTCGTTGGGATGCTCGCTACTTTTT
>DATGFK010000468.1:0-3489 GCA_035309185.1 Aggregatilineales bacterium | reverse complement strand
AGATACTGGAAGGGTGTATTCATGAGGTCTTGCGGTTCGGGTTTGGGCTGCTCGGACATGTTGCGGGCGATGGTGCTGCCAACGTATTTCTGAAGCTGCTCGGCCAGGGCATCGCGGTTGGCCTGCATCATGTCCATGATCTCTTCGATGGCTTCCTCGCTCATGCCCATTTCGGCGAGCTGCTGCTGCAATTGTTCGAGCAGTTCCTGTAACTGTTGCATCCCCAGGGCGCGCTGCATCATACGCTGGTAGTACCCTTCCTGGTAAGAGCTGTCAGCATTGGGAAGGCCGGTCATCTGTCCAAGCTGGTTAAGTTGATCCTGGCTCAACTGCTGGCCGCGCATCATCTGATCGAGCAGTTGGCGCAGCGCTTCCATGTTGCCCATCAGCGACTGGAGCGCTTGTTGTAGCATATGCTGTTGTTCGGGCGAAAGCTCCTGCTCCATATTGAACATGGGCGGCGCACCGGTATCAAAGAACAGTGGGAAGAAATGCTCGAACGTCCCGGAGTCGGATTTCTCTTTAACCAGGGTGGTTTTCAGTGCCGAGCGGAATGCGTCACGATCAAAAAGGCCAATGTGATCTGTAGCATCCATCGCGTCGGCGCTCTCGGCTACCGAGATCCGCACGCCCGCCGCGCGGAGCGTCCGAATAAATTCGACTATTCGCTTATCCATGCTAAAAACCCCACATCTAATCCTCGAAAGAGATTATAGTATTTTTTTTACGCCAATGTACAGTCCGCGTCCGGTCAGTCCCTGCGCATCAAAGGTTGTTGCCAGGCCCGCCTGCGCGAAAGCTGCCAGATACTCCTCATCGGTGAACAGCCCTAGCTCGTGGTGTTCCGTGAAATATTCGATTCGCTGCGGTGTTCCGACGAGGTAATGATAATCAAGGAAAGACAAATCGCTCTCTCTCCGAGTCAGGTTCATGCGGGTGATCTTCAGGTCTGGCTGATCCACGGTAGTCGAAAAGACTAACCCCGCCGTGAACCCGTCGGGGAGCAGCCACGGTTCCACGATCAGGACGCCGCCCGGCTTCAGGTGCTGCGCCATCGTTTGCATGGCGCGAGCCAGGTTCGCGACGGTCTTTGCGTAGCCAATCGCGCTAAACAGGCAAATGATCGCGTCAAAGTGGCGATCCAGGCGAAAATCCAGCATATCGGCTTGCTGAAAGGTGATCTCTGGCTGCTGCGCCCGTGCTGCTTTAATCATCTCAGCATCAATATCAAGCCCTTCGGCCATATAGTCTTTTTTGAGGAATTGCAGATGTTTGCCGGTGCCGCAGGCCACATCCAGCAGCGTATTGCCGTCTGACTTTTTGTGCTGCCGGATCAACTCGTGAATCTGCTGCGCCTCCCGCGCGTAATCTTTGCCCTGCGCCGCATAGATCGCATCGTAAAAGCGCGCAGATTTTGCGTAGGATTCGCTAGAAGCGGATGGTTCCGACATGGCCTTTCCCTCTCATTCATGCTCAAGCACATAGCGCCAGATCAGCGCCACCGAGAGGAAGCTGAACAGCGCGGCAAAAACCCCATTGAAAATCATACCCCCGCTGCGGAACATCCAGCCGCCGAGCAGGGTTCCGATGGCCCGTCCGATGGAAAAGGCTGCCACGTTGGAACTCAGCATGATGCCGCGTGCCTGCGGGAGAACTTCGGTTGCCAGCGGAATCTGCGTAACAACGCCGATCTCGAAGATCACAAACATGGCAAACAGCAGCGCCACCGCCAGATCAGCATTGCCCGCCAGCAGCGGCAGCGCCAGGAAAACCACGCCACAACCCACAAAGGCCAGGATGAGCAGTCGGCGTTTGCCGACTCGATCCGACAGGGCAATCACCGCGCCCTCGCCGCTGGCTTCCGCAACCGCGAACAGGAAGGCAAGCCCACCGATCACCAGCGTGGTCAGGCCGAACGAATCGCGCAACCACGCCTCGTAAACGATACTGATCGATTCCTGGGCAACGCTCATCAGTACGGCTACTCCAAGCAGTGCCAGGGCGGGACGGCTGGCAAGCACGAGTCGGAAATTTGCCGAAAGGTTCTCGGTAGACAGGAAATGAGGCCGCTCAGCAGCATCTTGAGCGGGCGCCGGCGGATCGTCGTTGGGGAGAGTTCGCCAGATCAGGAGCCAGGCGAACAGGCTGCCGCCAGCCAGGACGCCGAAAATCGCCCCCAACGTGGCCTGCGTAATCAAGTATGCTGCCAGGGGGCCAAAGATGAATAGCGACCCCGACCACGCCAACTCTGTAATCCCAATTGCCATGCCGCGCCGCTCATAGGGCGTCCGGTCGCCCACGTAAGCCTGCATGGCCGGGTCGTAGCACAGCTTTGAAATTCCCGTCGCCACGAAGGCGATCAGTACCAGCGCGACGATTCCTGCTGCCTGTGCCACGGCAGCAACCGCCGTAAATGTGACCAGGCAGCCCAGGCCGAAGAGCATGATGCGCTTGCGTCCCATGCGATCAATGGCTACGCCCGCAATCGGGCTGAAGATGCCCATCGCCCACAGTGCGGAGAGGGCTGCTTCCAGCGTGGCGCGAGGGACGCCCAGCGCCGCCGACATCGGCGTCAGAATCGAGTAAGGAAAGCGCCGCACAGCGTTGATCAGCAACCGCGAGAAGGTCAGTACGGCCAGCGTCGTGCTCAAGCGGGTTTGCCGTAGGGCAACAGGTTGCTCAATCATCCTATAATTAGATTATCCTCAGACGTTGAATCTTTTGGCTCAAAAGCCTACCTCAGAGCGGCAATGATCGTTAATATACCAGGGATGATGTTATTTGAACCGTCGAATTGTCGAGGAGAATTTTGATGCATTCTGAACCGCTGCGTGCCGGTGTGATTGGCCTGGGCGTGGGAAACGTTCATGCCGAAGGCTACAACGTGTCCCCGGACGCATCACTGGTTGCCCTGTGCGACACAGACGAGCGCCGTTTGCAAGACATGGGCAAGCGTTTCCACGTCCTGGCGGAGGGACTCTATACGGACTATAGAAAAATGCTGTCCGAGGCCAAACTGGACGTGGTCAGCATCTGCCTGCCCAACGCGCTGCACGCCGAAGTCACCCTGACGGCGCTCAACGCCGGGGCGCACGTCCTGTGCGAGAAGCCGCTGGCGCCCACCGTCGAGCAGGCCGAGCAGATGTTAGCCGCAGCCACCCGTCACAACCGTAAGCTGATGGTCGGCTACAACTACCGCTACCGGGCCGACGTACAGTGGGTACATCGCCTGGTCGAAAGTGGACAGTTAGGCGAGGTCTATCACATCTATGCGTCCTGGCGGCGCGAGACTGGCATCCCTGGCGGGGGCTGGTTCGGCAACAAGAAACTGGCCGGCGGCGGCGCCCTGATTGACCTGGGTGTCCACGTGCTCGACCTCGCCCTGTACATGCTGGACTTTCCGCAGGCCCTCACCGTCAGCGGGGACACCCATACCCTCTTCGGGCCACGCGGGATGAAAACCTGGGGCCGCAAACCCGGCCAGGTGAT
>DATGFK010000467.1:0-5205 GCA_035309185.1 Aggregatilineales bacterium | reverse complement strand
GGCCCCCAGGCCACAGCCTGCACGCGATACGTGTCGGGAATCGCGATCACGCCCGTCTGCCCATTGCCATACACGAACGCCTTAGGATTGAGGCTGTTCGCATCGTCGCTTTGCCGGTAGACGACCTGCGTGCCGTCCGGCGAGATCGCCACGCTGCGCGAGAATCCGATGGTTGCCACGTTGCTGCCGTGATCGCTGATCGTCCAGGTTTTGGGATCGGCAGTCGAGGCCACGGTCAGGCCATTGGGCGCGCCCGGCGCAAACTGCTCCAGCCGCGCAGCGACCTCAGTGGACTGCCCCGATTCCGGGTCAACCAGGATGGTCTGCGCATCACGCAGACCCGCCAGGTAGCTCTTGCCATCCTTCACAACCCAGCCCAGCACGTTCATAGCGGGCACCGTTGCCGGAATGCTCCGCGTGCCATCGGGCGCCATGAAGTAAATCGTGTGCTGGATGCTATCCGGCGAAGTGCCATTGAACGCCTCAACCGCGATACTCTTTGGCCCCCAGTAAACCACCGGGAAGGCTCCCTCGCAGCACTGCTGGGGAAGGTCTAAGGTGATAGCGCGCGATTTTGCCTTCGCCACGTCGTAGATCATGAGGCGCGTGCTGATCGAATCGCGCTCGACCCAGGCCAGCGCGCTGCTATCCGGCGACCACGCTGGCGGGGTATTTCGCGCGATCAGCTTATCCGACGGATAGCCGACGCCTGCGGGCTGGTCGGCTATCCGGGTCGCGTCGTCCGTGACCGGGTTTAGCAGCCAGATGGTCGCAGGTGGAAAGCCGCTGCCCACTGCGCCAGGCCCAGCGTTCACCACCACCGCCGCCGTGGACAGGTAGGCCACGGTTTTGCCATCCGGGGACACGACAGGTTCATAGTTGTAGCCCCATTTGGTCAACTGCCTCAAAGACTGAGCCTGCCCGGTCAGCGTCCACAGGTCTCCGCCGCTGCCTTTGCCGATCTGTAGTAACAAGATAAGGGGTGTAGGCGAGATCGGCGCGGCGGTGAATGGGTTCGGCGCTACGCTTGCGGTTGCTGTCGAACTGAGTTGAAGGCTACCTTGCACCGCGCTGGTGTTGGTCAGCGCCGGTGTGCTGGTGGTGATCGCGGGCGCGAGGCTGGTTCCCAATCCACAAGCCATCATGCCCAGGCTGCTGGCCGCGATTACGACGCTGACAGCCCAATTCCGGATCGGCGTCATTGCTCTTTTCGATCCAATTTGTAGCCCACTCCCCACACGGTCTCGATGCTGACGGTGGCCCCTTCAAGCTTGTTGCGCAGGTGCGCCACGTGAACGTCCACGGTACGGGTCTGACCGTAAAAGTCGAAGCCCCACACCAGGTCAAGCAGCTTTTCGCGGCTCAGGACGAGGCTTTCGTTCTCGGCCAGCACCATTAACAGCTCAAATTCCTTCGTGCGCAGTTCCACGATTTTATCTCCGACGTGAACCGTCCGCCGCGCGGGATCAATGCTCAGGTTGCCGAGGTGTATCGGCCCTTCAGGTACGGCCCGACGTGGCTCAGTGCGCCGCAGGATCGCCTTGACTCGCGCTACCAGTTCTCGCGGGTTGAAGGGCTTGGTCATATAGTCGTCCGCGCCCAGTTCCAGGCCGACGATCTTGTCCACGTCGTCTTCGCGGGCCGTCAGCATCAGGATCGGCAGATCGGAATCGGCGCGGATTCTGCGACAAACCTCCCAGCCATCTAATTTGGGCAGCATTAAGTCCAGCACGACCAGGGCCGGGCGATCCGCCCGCACTCGATCCAGCGCAGCCAGTCCATCACGCGCGCTGACGACGCGGAAGCCTTCCTGTTCCAGGTACATGGTCGCCAGTTCAACAATATTTTGTTCGTCGTCTACCACCAGGATAGTGTCACTGGACATACAGGGATCAACTTTCTATCGTAACGTTCGTTGGGTACAAATTGCTCGACCTCACCCCTGGCCCCTATCTCCCCTCTTGCGTGGGAGATAGGGTCGGGGATAGAGGGTTCTGCTACCTATCCCTGCGGCAACTGGCTCGGCAAGCCAAAGCTCACATCGCGAATGGCGGCAGATCCATTGGCTGGCCCGGAGAAAATGACCTTACCGCCATTGCTGACCGTGCTGGTTGCCGGAACTTTCAGAGTGAGTATCTGGTTGGCGCCGGTAGCCGAGACAGAATTCGACGTAAGCTTGTTTCCGCCCGAATCCTGGAGTTCGAGTGAATACTGGCCCAGCGTGCTAGCGACAAATTGCACCGTCGCACTACCGATGGGCTGATCTAATGTGAAGATAATCGGCAGATTCGAGCAGGTATTGACCTGGTCGTCCTTGCCCGTGACCAGTTCGTTAACGCTGTTTCCGCTGGCGTCGGTGGCGTTCCTGACAATCAAGTTGGCGTTAACGCAGTTGGGATCGGAGCCAGGGCCGGGCGAGATCGTAAAATCCCAGGCGCGGAAATCGTCGCCCTTGATCGGGCCACTGAAGATGGGTACACCGTTTGCGGATTGCGTGAAATCCACGGTCAGCGGATCGGTGGTCGTGATAACCGCCAACTGCTTGATGTTATTCAACGGGTTGGTATCCGGCACGCCGTTGTCGAAGTCCACCCAGGCCATCGTCTGGTAGACGTGTTGCAACCCGAAGTAAAAATCCCCTTTGACGACCTGTGAATCGCCGGGGCTAAGGTTCTGAACCGTGTCACTGATCGAAGGCTGGTCGGTATTGTCCGAGGTCGAGAACCAGGCCCATTTGAAGGAGCCGGTATCGGTAGTCCCCTGGTTCTTGATGGTCATGGCGACGGTGGCGTGCTGGCCTGGCGCGGGATGCGGCGGCGTGATCCGGAAGCTGGAGATGGTCAGGTCTACGTCAGAGGCGACAGGGGCCGGTGGCGTCGTTGTAACCTGGTTTGGGCCACCGGGCCGCAGATGACTCAGCACATAACCCCCGCCCGCAAGTAGAACAATGAGCAGGAGGCCGATCAGGATTCCGCGCGGGGAGAGGAGCATCTCTCGGATGCCGCCAGTTGAGGCTTGAGACTCGACCCGGCGTGGAAACAACATTCCCGTGGGCGCGCGTAAATACAAGACTGGCGTGGCCCACTCGAAGTTATTGAGGTTGCTATTGATGGCCCGCCGCGCCTCGGACATGGCGGCCTCAATCGGATAGCCCTCCGAGATCACCTGGTAGAACTCCTGCGAGAACAGCTTCGAGGCGTCGTCGCTGATCGAAAATTGCATGGCAACCACGGCAGGCAGGCCGCGCGCCACCAGGCTCGACGCGATCCCGGCGAAGGGATCGGCGGCATTGGCCCTGGCGCCCTGGCAGGCGTTCATGACCACCAGCCGGATACTGTTTTCCTCGCTGAGTTCACGGGCCAGGGCTTCCCCGGAAACGGCCACGCTGGCGCTCGTCTTGGGGTCTTCAAAGGCCAGCATCCCCGACTGCGTGCGATCATCAAACGCGGAATGGCCGATAAAGTGAAAGGCCTGATAATTCGTCCCATCGCGCAGTTTCCGCTGCAAGGTTACAAGCTGGGCATCCGGCAGCCGCTCCAGTTCCAGAAGGCCTCGACGACGCAGGTCGGCGGTGGCTTCTTGCAGAGCCGCCCATTCGCCTTCCACGTCCAGCTTTTCCTGGTCAGTTGGGCTGGAGATCATCACCAGCACGCGCAGCGGCAGGTTGACCTCGACAAGTGGTCGGGTCGTCAGAACGCGCGGGAAGCGCACCAGCGGCGTCTGGCGGGACAGCGCCAGGTAATCGGTGCGGGGATCGCGCAGCAGCTCCCAGGGCAGGCTTGCCAGCGGCCCGGAATCGTCCAATCCCAGTTTGATGCGCAGTCCGGCGTCTCCAGCGCGCTCCTGGCTGGCAAGATAGGCTGCGCTGACCTGCCCGCTGAAGATCCCGCCGAACAGCTTTTCGCCAAAGGCACGCGCTGCCTTCGCCACATCGGAACGAGAGGCTTGAATGCTGCCTTCCAGCAACCCGATAATATTTGTGATCTCGTCGGGCGTGATGGGATTGGGAACCTCGACGGAAACCGACCCGACGGGTGAATCGTCAACCGTAACGCGCAGCCTGTTGCCGTCCAGCGCTTCGACGTTCAATTCAAAATTAACATAATCTTGATTTGCCATACCCCCGCCGATCTATAGACCGTTCGGATCGCTCTGAATGCGATCATGATTGTAGGGAGAGATTGGCTTCCGGTCAACAGGGTTATCTCGCTAACCCAAAAGAATGGCTCCTGGCGAATCCGGTTAAAATAGAGCGGAATTCAAGAGGGTTCACATGGAAAATGACCAACCGACAACCACGCAAACATCGGTGCTATCTGGACGCATCGCCAAAGCGGCTCTGCTGTGCGTTCCCTTTGTCATCATCGCCTTCCAGCCAGTGCGTGAGGATGGCTACGACCCCGAAAAATTTGGCCTGATTGCCATTTTTGCTGCAATTATCGTGGGGAGCGCAGCCACAAAGTTGACACCCAGGCTGGCACGTCTGAATCTGCGCTCACTGCCGGATCGTGTTCGCATTAAGTTCAAAACCTCGCCCAATGCGATGCTGTACGCTGCCATTGTGGCCGTGCTCGCGGCTGCGATCCTCTCGACCCTGCTCTCGCTCAGCGCATCGTTGAGCTTCTGGGGAGAACCCTCCCGCGCACAGGGATTGTTATCCCTGCTGCTGTACCTGATCCTGTTCTGGCAGGCCAGCCGTCTGGATCGCCAGGAGCGTGCCGCCCTGATCCCCGCGCTGCTTGCGGCGAGTATTCCCGTTTGCCTGTGGCAACTTCTCCTGGCCGCGCAGGGAGCCAACCGCCTGCTGCTGGGTTCTTCGGCGGGCAACCCGGATTTTCTGTCGTCCTGGATCGTGATGGTCTTGTTGTTCTGCGTTCCGCAGCTCCTCGCGCAGATTGCCGCTTGGCCGCGCCCGCTGACCCTCCGGCGACGACTGGCGATCCTCTGTTACGCGCCGCCTATCCTCCTGATGGCTGTTTCATTGATCATCGCGCAAGGCCGTGGCGCCTTGTTCGGGCTGGCCGTGGGCGTGCTGTTTTGCCTGCTGGCTTGGGCCGTGATTCGTGGCAAGCGGCGCTTGCTGCTGACAATCGGCGTTGTCGTGATTGTCGGCGTCGTCGCCTATGCGGGGATTGCGACATTGATCCGGCTGCCCAATTCTTTCCTGGGACAGACGCGGCAGGCGCCCCTGATGCGCCTGTTCAT
>DATGFK010000466.1:0-5722 GCA_035309185.1 Aggregatilineales bacterium | reverse complement strand
AATGATGGTACAGGCAATACCGACATGGTGGAGACTCCTCAAGCTCTCGGACGGGTGCGGCGGCAAGGCGCCACAGGGAATACAAAATACTGAGAACGGATCACGGGATTACTGCGATTGCCCGGTTGACTTGCCCAGGATCTTTTTGCCCGTATTGACGGCAATGCTCGTTGCGCCATCAGCTTTTACGGGGTTTCCATCAGCATTGGTGGTAGCAGTGCCGCCTGGCGTCGTGACGGTGACGGCGAAGCGATCCAGGTTGCGCTGGGCTGGCCCTTCACCGGCTTTTTTCCACCCATTGAACGTGAAATGCGAACCGTGGCACGGACACTCGAATTGATTGTGGGCTGGCACCCATTTGAAAAGGCAGCCAAGATGGGTGCAGACCATACTCATCGCCAGCAAACCTTCATTACTGTTGCTCAGCCAGAACTTGCCAGCCGTAATACCTACAGGTGTGGTTGGGGTAATGATGGCGTGGCTTGCCATGTCCACTTGACCTTTAGGCGGGACAACAGAAGGGTCAATGTTGAAGACGCCGCCGAATTCGCCTGCTCTGAACCTGGGCAGTGCAAACCAAACAATGGCCCCGGTGGTTTCTGCCAGGAGCAACGCCATACTCGCTCCCCAGATATAGTTCAGAAACTCGCGGCGGCTGACGCCTTGCGTTTGCTCCTCAGCTCCAGCCGTCGCAGCCGGGGTACGCGCGACGGCTGCTGTCCGTCCCTGGGCTGCCTGGGTGGTTGCCATCTATATTCCTCCTCTGAATCCCTTCCAGAATGACGTCAATGCACCTATGACCACACACTAAGTTGATTGCAGAATTTATCACCATGCCAAAACAGCCGTTAATTATGCTGTAGGCCAAGTGAGTCTGCAAAATTCGTGGCACAAATTTGATATGTACAATTTATCACATTCTATTTTGGAAGTCAAAGAAACAGGCAGAAAGAAGTGCTTTAATACCCTTTGTAGATGGACTTTTTGGCATTGTTCTTCATTGACCTCTTATTGCGTGCCTAGCTTTCACGTTTTGCTTGACAATGCGATCTCGCTGTGCTACAGTACGCCACTAGGCGGGCAGATTCGCTTGTCTCACTTCGCTATTTTGTGCAACCGGGGCCTTCCCGGATAAAATTAAGTAAGTGCAGGCGCGAATCCAATGGTATAACCTCAGGAGATGGGCGTTGGCTAAATCACGAACCGAACAACTGGTGGAACGCTTGCGCGATTTGCAGGCAACGTCGGCGGATGTTGAGGCCGCCGCTATCGTCAGCGTTGATGGTTTGAGCATGGCCTCGTCCATGCCTGCGAATATCGAAGAGGACCGAGTTTCCGCCATGTCCGCTGCGATGCTATCCCTCGGTGAACGTATCGCCAGCGAACTGGGGCGTGGAAACCTTGATCAGGTGTACGTCAAGGGTGAGCACGGCTATGTAATCCTCATGTCTGTGGGGGATGAAGCGGTATTGACCGTCCTGGCCCGCGAACAGGCAAAACTCGGATTGATTTTCCTGGACATGGGCCGCGCTGTGAAAGAACTGGCGAAACTCGTTTAGCAAGATTTTCATGGTGGCATAGCGGCTTACCAGGTATCGCATCTGCTCACACAGTCACACAGCTAGGGAGGATTGCGTGTCGGTAGAAAAAACAGGCGGCAGCACAAAGACAATTGAAAAGAGCGGGAAATTTTACCCGAATAAGATCGCCCGCATTTACATCATGGCGATGGAAGACGTCATGGGGAAAAATGGTTTGAACGCCATTTTGAACCTGGCCGGGTTAAGCAGTTATATTGACAACTACCCGGCTGACAACCTGGAACGCCAGTTTGATTTTGCAGAATTTACCGCGTTGAACGCGGCGCTGGAAGACATGTACGGTCCGCGTGGTGGGCGCGGTCTGGCCCTGCGTGCCGGACGCGCGTGCTTCTCCCAGGGCCTGAAGAACTTCGGCGCGTTGGCGGGCGTGGGTGACCTGGCTTTCAAGGTATTGCCCCTCGGCGCTAAATTGAAGATGGGTTTGCCAGCTATGGCAACCATTTTCACAAACTTCAGCGACCAGGAAAGCGTTGTCCAGGAACACGACGATCATTATACGTATACGAACAAGGCATGCCCGGTTTGCTGGGGACGCAAGGCGGATAAACCTGTGTGCCACGCAGCCGTTGGACTTCTTCAGGAAGGTCTGCGCTGGGTTAGCGGCGGCCACGAATTCCGCGTCGTGGAAAGCGAATGCCACGCTGCTGGCGCGGCCAACTGCGTGTTCGTCATCTATAAAGAACCCATTGGCTGATTGAATGGCGCGCTACCTAAGTGAGCGAAGCGCGTCAGGGGGATAACTTGGCAGATAAGTCGCAGATTTTAATCGTCGAGGATGACCTTGACCTTTCGGAAATGCTCAATGCCTATTTCCGGGTTCAAGGTTACGACGTTCTCACCGCAGCCTGGGGTAAAGATGCAGTTAAAATGAGTCGGGAGCACAATCCCGACCTGGTCGTTTTGGACATCCGCTTGCCAGATATTGACGGTTACGAAGTCTGCCGTCAGCTCCGCACGAATCGCCGCACGCAGGATATCCCCGTGATCTTCCTGACCGAAAAACGCGACCGCGTGGATAAATTAGCTGGGCTTGAACTCGGCGTGGTGGATTACATCACCAAGCCTTTTGACATCCAGGAACTTCGACTCCGTGTGCGCAACTCCCTGCGCCGTGCTGCGCAGCAGCAGATCGTTAACCCTGTGACCAACGTGCCAGAAGGGCAGCTCGTCGCAGAAAAGATGAACGAGTTGCTACAGCAGGATAGCCGCTGGGCGATCCTGACCATTGGCATTCACGGGCTGGAATCTTTTGGCGACCATTATGGCTTTATTGCTTCGGACGACGTTCTGCGCGCTGTCACCTTGATGGTCAACAACGCCATCCGCGAAGTGGGAAACGAATCCGACTTCATCGGCCATCTTGGCCCCAACGAATTCGTGATCATTACGGACAGCGAGCATTTACCTGCCATCCGCGAACGAATCGAAGTGCGTATCAAGCAGAGCATGGAATACTTCTATCCCCTTAAGGATCGCGATGAGGCGCGCAAGGCCATGAATGAGAATCGCCTGCGCCTGATGGTCGGTCAGGTTCTGGCGAACGATGGCCCATTCGATGACCTGGACGCGCTGGACGAAGCGATTAACGCACATCGAAGCCTCCAAAACTGACGCCGTCGCGTCAATTCTGCTAAACCTTCCCATTACTTTGAGATAAGGCCGTAATATCGGCCTTTTCTTTTTTCGCGCTACAAGGGTGAGTCGCCGCCTGTCTGCGAACTGGATACAATCCACTCTGGACGCGATGCGTTCAACCAAAAATACGCAGTGAGGAACCGCTTTTGAAGCACCGTCTGGAACAATCCAATCGATTCCACCCCAATTTCCGAACGCTGCTGACTCTTTGCGTTTTCACGTTAGCTTTCCACTCGACGAGCACGACCCTGGCCGGAGCAACTTCGACACTTCAGGCAGGCGCGCTACAGCCGATTACAGTGAGCAACGCCGATCAGATCAAAGAGGTGCTTACAATACGGGATCAGTCGGCAGCCGACTCAAGCCAATCCTTTGCGGTCGCTTTTAGCCCTGATGGCAAAATGCTCCTTACCACGGGCGCGGATGACAGCTTGCAATTGTGGGATGTTAGTAGCGGGCAGGCCATTGCACAGCCCATCGCTGGGAGTTCTCCAGCAGCATTCAGCCCCGATGGTCAGACTATCGCGTTCTTCGACGCTTCCAGCAGCAGTTCCGTCCACCTGTGGAATATCGCCACGGCCCATGACGTTCGGCCTCCGCTGACCGGGGGTGTTGCGGATGTAACTTCGTTGGCTTTCAGTCCGGATGGCAAGACCCTTGCTATGGGCAGTGCCGATGATCTGGTACGCCTGTGGGACGTTACCAGTGGGACTGCGCTACACGAAATGCATCAATCCAGGGACGCTAATGCCCTTCAAGACCTGGTTGGCAGTATCAGCAGCGTTGCTTTCAGTCCAGACGGTAAAACCCTGGCGACGACACTTTGCGAGGACATCGTAGATACAGATTGCCGCCAGGGAGATGTCCAGATATGGGACGTGGTAACGGGAAAAATGATCGGAGAATCGCTGAGCGGCCACACTGATTGGGTCGCCAGCGTCACGTTCAGCCCTGACGGCAAGCTGTTGGCTTCTGGAAGTTGGGATAGCACTATCCGCCTGTGGGACGCAGCCAGCCACGTGGATATTGGCATCTTGCAGAGCCATACCGACAGCGTCATCGGCCTGGCGTTCAGCCCGGATAGTAAAATCCTGGTCTCTGGAAGCTGGGACAACACCGTGAAACTATGGGATGTCGGCAACGATAAACTTTTGACTACACTGACAGGTCACTCGGATAGCGTGATCGGGGTGGCCTTCAGCTCCGATGGAAAATTGATTGCTTCAGCAGGGCAGGACGGCACGGTGAGGCTATGGGGTGTGCGCGGACAGTAGGTTGAATCGCCGGTTACAGGAGGCGTTGTGATGGCTCATTCGGATGAGATGAACAAAACAGATCGGGCGAACATGCACGAGCAGGCGAACGACGGGGAAAACAAAGATCGTCCGAACGTGCCCGACCTACATAAGCGAAACGAGAACCGCCCAGGCGATCAGGATCAGGTCGATCTGGTACAGGAGGCCTCGGAAGAATCATTTCCGGCCAGCGATCCGCCGGGCTGGATCTCTCAGCGGGCCGAAGAAGAACAGGACGAATCTCTCAACCACTGACCCCTTTCCACGCTGCTTAGGGGAAAGGGGTCAGTGGACACTGGGGTCTACAGATCTGGTACCGGGCGGCAGCACAGCACAAGCTGTTTGGCAGCCAGCACTTCGTCCACACGGCCAACGGGCGTAATGTGTGGCGCACTGTGCAATAGATCGGGATTCTCATGCGCCTCGGCAGCAATGGTCTTCATGACTTCCACGAAGTTGTCGAGGGTCTCCTTGCTTTCGGATTCCGTCGGCTCGATCAGAAGGGCCTCCGGAACGATCAGCGGGAAGTAGTTCGTAGGAGGGTGGATGTTGTAATCCATCAGACGCTTGGAAATGTCCAGCGCATGGATGTCTGGCACGTCCTCGAAATGCCCCTCCATGACAAATTCGTGCCCGCACAGGCGGTTGTAGGGAACCTTGTATGTATCGGCCAGCAATACACGCAGGTAGTTCGCATTGAGCACAGCGTGGCGGCTGATGGCGTTGATCCCTTCGCGGCCATGCAGCCGGATGTAGGTATAGGCGCGTACGTGCATCCCGAAATTGCCGTGAAAGGCCTTGAGCCGTCCAATGCTCTTGGCTGGCGTGAACCAGTCGTAGCGGGGCGCGACGTGTTCGTCGTTGGCTTCTTCGGCAACAGCCACAATCGGCCCCGGCAGGAAGTCAGCCAGCTTATCGTTGACGGCTACCGGCCCCGATCCTGGCCCGCCGCCGCCGTGCGGGGTGCTGAAGGTTTTGTGCAGGTTGAAGTGCATCACGTCAAAGCCAAGCTCGCCCGGCTTGATCACGCCCAGCAGCGCGTTCATGTTTGCGCCGTCCATATACATCAGCCCGCCGCAGCCATGAATGATCTCGATAATTTCGAGAATGTTCTTGTCGAATACGCCCAGCGTACTGGGGACGGTGATCATCATCCCGGCGATGGTATCGTCGCACTCCGCCCGCAACGCT
>DATGFK010000465.1:0-2973 GCA_035309185.1 Aggregatilineales bacterium | reverse complement strand
CGTGCTCTACAGCGGCGTCAACGAGACGTTCAAGCCGGTCGGCGACGCGGCCCCGCTGCAAGCCGTGCGGGCGCGCTATGGCCTGGGCCAGCGGCCGTTCATCCTGGCCGTGGGCACCCTGCAGCCGCGCAAGAACTACGCGCGCCTGATCCGGGCCTTCGCCCAGATCGGCGAAGCGGACCTGGCGCTGGTCATCGCCGGCGGCCGCGGCTGGCTGTACGATGAGATCTTTGCCGAGGTGCAGCGGCTGGGCCTGGGCCCGCGGGTGATCTTTCCGGGGTTTGTGGCTGACCAGGATTTGCCCGCGCTCTACTCGGCGGCGGCGGTGCTGGCCTATCCTTCCATCTACGAGGGCTTTGGCCTGCCCATCCTGGAGGCCTTTGCCTGCGGCACGCCGGTGGTCAGCTCAAATGCTTCGTGTTTGCCCGAAGTGGCCGGCGATGCCGCGCTGCTCATCGACCCAACCGACGTGGCGGCGCTGGCGGAGGCCCTGACGCGGGCCCTGACCGACACGGCCCTGCGCGCCCAATTGACGGCCGCCGGCCTGGCGCGGGCGCAGCAATTCACCTGGCAGGCCGCGGCCCAGCAACTGCTCGCGGAGTATCGCGCGCTGACCGTGTGACAGCCAGGCAGACGCCGATCGTTGCGGCCATAGACGTTCTACGTCGCGTTCGCGCCGCCGACCGCGCGCTCGCCGCTTAACAGCCATTCAACCTGGCGCCGCTGTTCCACAACCTGATGGCCACCGGTAGCTGTTCTGGGACCTCGAGCGCCGCGCAGCGACAGCGCCACCAGTCCACTGTTCACCTATGATGCCATCGCGCGAATCTACGAGTACACTAAAGGCCTACCGCGCCGCATTAATCAGGTGTGCGCCACGGCCCTGATGGCTGGCTTGATCGATCAAAACGGAGGTGCAGGCTGCAGCCTCACACGAAGAAATCAAGCTTATGGCCGGCCATTCTTGGATTGGCGGCCGTCGTTATTGTAATAGCTGTCTTTGCGCTGGCTACTGGCGGCGTGCCACGTGGCAGTTTTGCATCCACACAGGTACCAGGGTCCTCAGTTGTGCCAATGGCCGCGAGCGCCATAACGCCCAATATCACAGCGACGGCTAGTGGCGACGCAACACAGAGCGCCATTACGACCAGGACCGCTTATAAATTCCAATTGATGACCCAAGACGAAGCGACCGCTATGCGGGCCTCCCCTGTTCCTTCCCAGACTCCAGTTGCCACAGGAATTTGGGATGATGTGTATGTCAAGGCCCAGTGGGGTCAATTGGGCTTTGTTGTACAGAATGCATGGGGCGGATACGCGGATGGGAATCCCGTGGGTGTGTTTGCCGGTGCTTGGGCGAGTACTCTTGACCAGGGGATCCTACAAGTCGTGTGGACATTCCCATTGCGGGGGTTCAACAAGCAATATGCGACACCTGGCAGACATGGATCGGTGCGCATCACAGGGGAGCATAATAACCGACTAACCCTGCTATCAACGGACGGAAACACCTTCTACTTCGATGTTCCCGGCCTGCAGTTTGTTCCCTCACTGACAGAGGTTGTGCCCACCATAACTCCGCCGCCCACCTACACGCCGGTAATGCCCAACACGCCACCGGCTCCCACTGGTTACCCAATTGCAGCCACCACCGCTGCACCTTAGCCGCGCTGCTGCCCTGGATTCCGTCGCTGAGATCGAAAGCGGCCGGCGGTGACCAGCCCGGTTTAGCCAGTTGCCCCACCACCTATTCAGGCCGTAGAGTATCCAAACAATCAAGCCCGCGACACGATCCCGCTCTCGTCCCGCCGCCCGGTGAATTGGCATTGCGCCGGCGTGCCGCCGCTGGCGCAGCCGATCTCCCCCACGCTCCGCAGCGCAGTTCACTGTAAAGCGTGGCGCTGGCCGTGGCCACCGCGCTGGGCGAGACTAGTCTGACCCCTTTTTAGGGCCACTCGGAATGCAAGTCTCTCCGAGATAAATTGGGCCGCTGTTTCATCCGACGAAGCAGCAGCGTGCCAACGATCAATCAACACCTCGCAGTAGCGTTGCCTTTTGAAATCCAGTACCCTCACAACGTCATCGTCCCGACGGGGGCAAGTAGAGGAAGTACACAACCTGTCCCGAGAACGCCGCAAGAACAGTGCCATTGTCATTAATGGTTACGTCGTCAATCCTTCTTCCGAGCGGGATATTTTGGAGCAGCGTCCATGTCTGGGCATTCCAAATATTCAATTCGTCATAGTACTGGATGGTCGCCAACTTGGTTCCATCCCTGCTTAATGCGAATCTGAAATTGGCGTCCATTGGGAGTTCATCTCTCTGCGCGTTGCGATTGATGCGCTGGAGCTTCTTGCCAGTGGCTGCATCCCAAACTGTTACCTCTGCGTCCATCCAGTCGACAGCGAGCAGGTAATTTCCATTCGGGCTGAACGAAAAGTAGGAAGATCGTTCACTGTCTTGCGCCTTGAATAACAACGTCTGCGTTGCGGTGTCAAGTACCGCTAGGGATTCTTCAACATCATTGGTCACAGCCAGACGCTTGCCGTCAGGGCTAATCGCGCCAGGGTATTGATTAGCTATTGTCGTTACAAGGCTCCAATTCTTGGTATCCCAGACTTGCAGAGGATAGTCTTTGTCCATCCAAGCCCAGGCAATCAGACGTGAACCGTCTCCGCTAAACTGCACCCCAGTCAAACTGAGAGGCCACCACACCAGGCCATTCCCGTTGATGAACGTCAGTTCATGAAGAATTGCTCCGCTGCTAGGATCGATGATTCGGACGTGACCTCTTGCATCAATCGACGCCAATATCGAACCGTCGGGGCTAAATGAAACCTGCCAGACTCCTGCCAAGGGGTCTGAAATCGAGTGCAGCAATTGTCCAGTTTCAGTACCATACAGTTGTATACCGTTTTGATTCGCAATCGCCAGTTCTGAACCCGGCGGGTTGAGCGATATGGTCTTGCCGTA
>DATGFK010000464.1:0-2358 GCA_035309185.1 Aggregatilineales bacterium | reverse complement strand
CGAACCAATGCCGCGAGGGCCGGCTTATCGTCCCCCAAACGGAGCATCCTTCTCGGGAGCATGATTATTGTCCTGTCTGGCCTGGCGGTATATCACAACTCTTTCACGGGACCCTTTATTTTCGATGATGTACCCTCGGTCGAACGAAACCCGAGTATTCATCATCTGTGGCCGATCTGGGTGCCATTATCGCCGCCGCGCGGGGGCGACTTAACGGTCGCAGGCCGGCCGATCATTAACTTCTCCCTGGCTGTCAACTACGCGTCAGGCGGACTGAACGTTCGCGGCTATCACGTCTTCAATCTCACCGTGCACATTTTGGCCGCGTTGTTGTTGTACGGGATTGTGCGACGAACCTTGTTAAGCGAAAGGTTACGGTCGCGGTTTGGCCCCGCAGCGGTGGTGCTGGCGCTGGCCATAGCCGTCCTCTGGACCGTCCATCCGTTGCAGACCGAAGCGGTGACCTACATTGTGCAGCGGGCGGAGTCCCTGATGGGGTTGTTCTACCTGCTTACCTTGTACTGTTTTATCCGGGGGACCGAGCCAGGCGCGTCGAAGACCTGGTTTATTCCAGCCGTTGCGGCTTGCGCGCTGGGAATGGCCAGCAAAGAAGTTATGGTCTCCGCGCCGCTGGTCGTCCTTCTATACGACCGGACATTTGTTGCCGGCACTTTTCGCGAGGCGTGGCGGCAGCGCCGGACATTGTATCTGGGGCTGGCGTCGACATGGCTCCTGTTGGGTTACCTGTTGGCATCCACAGGCCTGTTTGGCCACCAAGCCGGGGATGGTGCAGGTGCCACGTGGTGGCGCTATGCCTTGACTGAATCGAATGTGATCCTCCACTACCTGCGGCTGGCGCTGTGGCCCGATCCCCTGTGCCTGGACTACCTGTGGCCGATCGCGAACACGTGGGGGGACGTCCTGCCATCGACCATCGTGGTGACGGCACTGTTGAGTGTGACGGTTTGGGCGTGCTGGAGGAAGTCCTCGTGGGGATTTCTCGGCGCGTGGCTGTTTCTGATCCTGGCGCCAACATCGAGCGTCTTGCCCCTGCGAGACCTGGCATTTGAACATCGGATGTATCTGCCGCTCGCTGCCGTGATCGTGCCTGTGGTGCTGGGAATCCACGAATTGCTGGGGCAACGTGGCCTGACAGTGCTCGTGGTGGCTGCCTTGGGATTGGGATTTGTCACCGTGCGGCGCAATGACGACTATCGTACGGAGATGGCCATCTGGCGCGACACAGTTGCCAAGCGCCCGGGGAACACGCGCGCCCATGCCAATCTCGGCAGGGCCCTGTTGGACGCAGGGCAATTGTCGGAGGCGATGGCGCAGTGCGGGCCTGCGTTACAAGCCAACCCCGATAATCCTGAGGCACACTACAATGTCGGATTCATTCTGCAGCAAATGGAAAGAACACCAGAGGCCATCGGGGAGTACGAACAGGCGTTGCGACTCAAGCCGGATTTCGCTTCCGCACACTATAACCTGGGGGTCGCGTTGGATAAGGAAGGACGGATGACGGAGGCGATGGAGCATTACCAGCAGGCGCTTCGGATTGACCCGGATTATATTGAGGCGCGTGTCAACTTGGGAAACGCGTTTCTTCGCAGGCAAGACGTGTCCAGGGCAATTGGGGAGTACGAGCAAGCATTGCGAATTGACCCCAATTACGCCGAGGCCCATAGCAATCTCGGGGCTATTTTCCAGCGTCAGGGAAAACTGCCGGAAGCCGTTACGCAGTACGAACAGGCGCTGCAAAGCAAACCCGATTACGCCGAGGCACATTTCAACCTTGGCCTGGCCTTGGAGAAGATGGGGCGCACTCCAGCCGCAATCGAACACTACAGGCAGGCGCTCAAGATTCGCCCGGATTTTGTCCCCGCAAGCAACGCCTTGGCGCGACTGGCAGTGAAGCAATAAATCACGACTTCACACGACAGCAATAGCGGCTAAAATGTCACCTGTCTTGGGTCAAGTTGATTTCAGTTGATGTATCGGCAATTTGTTCTGTTTGTGCTTGGGCTGCAAAGACAACCGCCAGGATTGGGTTTTGATAAAGCCTTCGGGCAAGGCGATTGTTTGTGTCGTGCCCCCTGCGATATCTGGCCGGTGGCTTCTTTTTTAGCGATGCATACTTTTGTGCTTGCATTACAAGGATGAATATCTAAAATAAAGTTGACTACAGTGAGGCACTCTTTGGTACAAGGTACGAGAGAGCACAAGCCGAGTTATGACCACCGATACACGATGTACTGTGTCTGAGAAGGAGAGTGTATATGAATAAGGTAATGGGGAAGGGGTTTACGAGGAAGGCGCGAGCTTTCACGCTTATCGAGTTGCTCGTGGTCATTGCCA
>DATGFK010000463.1:0-6272 GCA_035309185.1 Aggregatilineales bacterium | reverse complement strand
AATACGTCCTGCGTCCTCAAGGCTATGAAATGCTCCTGGCGAGCACCCACGACCTGGAGAGCGAAATGCTGGCTATCGAAGCCTTCCGCACGCACCAGGTCGCGGGAATTATTTTCATGTCTTTGTCTGTCCACTATCCTGTAGAACATCTCCTGCAACTCAAAGAAGAAGGCGTCCCCTTCGTCGTGATCAACCGCGACCTGGATGACGATCGCTTCAACCGCGTTGAACTGGACGATCACGGGGCGGCCTATGCAGCCACCGAGCATCTAATCGGCCTGGGTCACGCCGCGATTGGCACGGTCAGCGGCCCGCTGGGCGGCGTTCTGGGTCTTCGGCGTCGCAGCGCCATCGAACGACATGCCGGATGGCAGGCCGCTATGCTTCAGCACGGCTTGCTGGTAAACCCGACCTGGATCGTCTCCGGCAGCTATACATACGAAGGTGGCTATCACGGAATGCAGCGCCTGTTGGCCTCGCTGGAAGGAACTACGCTGCCTTCGGCGCTTTTTGTCGCCAGCGACGTGATGGCCGTGGGCGCCCTGAAGGCGATTTACGAAGCAGAGCTGCGAGTTCCCGATGATATTGCCATCATCACGGTCGGCGATCCGCCTTTTGCGGCCTATACCATTCCGGCCTTGACGACCATGTCCATTCCCATTGTCGAAGCGGGGCGCGTGGCGGCTCGGATGTTGTTGGAACGGATTGATGCGCGCAAACCTGTCCAGCCGGAGCGGGTCCGGCTGAATTTTTCCCTGGAGGTTCGTGAGTCGTGCGGGGCCAGGCCCAGGTCTGATTAGTGGGAAGTCGCCCCGTTGAGTCAAAAGGAGGCATTCAATCGGCAAAAAATTCAGTCCTACCACCTATAGATGTGCGCCTTAAATGCAGCAGGAGATTGTGTAAAATGCGTGATATGAGAGTTTTTCCGAAGCGTCTTGGGTTAGGCCTTGTCTCGGTCATGCTGGCCGCAGGGATGATGGTTGGCAGTGCCAGCGCCGCAGCCCTCCAGGCCACACCCGCGCCGACTGGCGCGGCAGCTTCCGGCGGCCAGCCGATCCCGCCTTTCCCGTCCAAGCCGGTCACCTTACAAATTATTGACGTAGCCGGCCAGCAGCAGCTTGTCCAGGGCATGATTGACAACTACGTGAAAGCTAACCCGGACAAGGTTTCCAGCGTGAGCTGGGTCAAGGACACCGCGCCGAATCTTCCCGGCAGGATCAAGGCCCAGCAAGACGCGGGCAAAATTGACACCTCGCTGGTACTGACGGGCTATGACGGCGTCGCCAGCGGCGTAGACCAGGGCATCTGGCTACAGATCAGGCCAGACTACAATGCCAAGTTCCCCGGTCTCGACGACAATTATCTGCCCATTGCGAAGCAGTACAACGACCTGGACAACGGCTATGCCATCCTGGATACAACGACGCCAAGCGGGCCATTAATTGAATACGACCCATCCCAGGTTGACAAGCCACCGACGACCATTGACGAGTTGAAGGCCTGGATTCTCGCCAATCCTGGCAAGTTTGCCTACGCGCGTCCTGCCAATTCCGGCCCTGGCCGGACCTTCCTGCAGGGCCTGCCCTACTTGCTGGGCGACAAAGACCCCAAAGACCCGGTCAACGGCTGGGCCAAGACGTGGCAGTTCCTCAAGGATATTGACCCCGCCATCGAATACTACACCTCTGGCACCAGCGCGATCATGCAAGAACTGGGCAATGGAACGCGCGCCATGACTGTCTCGACGATGGGCTGGGACATCAATCCCCGCGTGCTGGGCAATGTGCCGAAGGATTTCAAAGTCGGCACACTCAAGGGCTTCTCGTTCGTCGCCGATGCACAGTTTGTGACCATTCCAAAGGGTCTGGATGCGGATCACCTGTCCGTCGTGCTCGACCTGGTCGCCTGGATGCTGAAGCCAGACCAACAGGGCATCACCTACGACAAGGGCTACTTCTACCCCGGCCCGGCAATCAAGGGTGTAGACATCAGCATGGCGCCCGCAGCCAGCCAGCAGACGCTTAAGGACTTTGGCCGTCCTGAGTACGACGACTGGATCAAGAGCAATCCCATCGTCCTGCCGCTCGACGCCAAGAATCTCGTGGCCGCCTTCGCGATGTGGGACAAGCAGATCGGCCAGAGCAAGGTGAAAGTCCCGCCGACGCCGACTCCTGCACCAACCAAGGCGCCGTAATAAGAACAAGCAGCGCTTAGCTCTTGGCTACCATTTGGCCGGGGGATCAATCCCCCGGCTCAATAAAAGGTAATGGTAGGGACAAGGCCCGCCCTGTCCGCCAAAATCGAAAAAGATCGCAGCATTCTTTAAGCAATGTCCATTAACAAGTTTCTTTGATCGTCCGAATTGGCAAATTTGAACGCCTGGTAAGTCAACCTAATTTTTGTGAGGATGTTATGCAAGCAATCGAAACTTTGGAAATCAGGGGAATGTGCCGCGATTTCGGCACAACCGCTGCCCTCCAGAATTTCAGCCTGGATATTCGGGGCGGCACATTTGTTACGCTGCTGGGGCCAAGTGGCTGTGGTAAATCCACAGCCTTGAACTGCCTGGCCGGGCTGCTTGAACTGACAGACGGCGAGATCATTCTGAATGGCAAGCCCATTCAGGACACCCCGCCGGAAAAGCGCGGCTTCGGCATGGTCTTCCAGAATTATGCCCTCTTTCCGCACCTGAACGTGATTAGCAACGTCAGCTATGGCCTGGACAACAAGCCAATGCCACGTTCTGAACGGGATCTGCGCGTCCGCTGGGCGCTGGACCTGGTTCACCTGGACATGGACGAGTTTGGCCGCCGCTTTCCCGGCCAATTGAGTGGCGGGCAGCAGCAGCGGCTGGCAATCGCGCGTACCATCGTCCTTGAGCCGAGCCTATTGCTCCTGGATGAACCGCTATCGAACCTGGACGCCAAGCTCCGCGGCGAGATGCGCATCGAGATCAAACGTCTGCACAAGGAACTGGCGCTCACAACCGTCTATGTCACGCACGACCAGTCCGAAGCCATGTCGCTCTCCGACGTGGTGGTCGTCATGCGCAAGGGACAGATCGAACAGGTCGGCACACCCCAGGACATTTACAACTGCCCCCGCAGCCTGTATGTGGCGGATTTCATGGGCTACGCCAACCGAATTCCCGTGACGTTGGTAGGCCCTGAAGGCAACGAGTGGCTAGTCGAAACCGAAACGGGTCACAGGCTACACGGCATCTCGACCTTTGACGGCAGCGCAGACTGGAAGCCAGGCGAGCGCCTGCTAGCCTGTTCCAAGCCGGAGGACATGCAGGTCGAAGCGCCTGGCACGGCCAACCGCTTGAGTGGCAGCGTCCATCTGGTCGAATTTGTCGGCCAGGCCTACGAATCCGTGGTTCGCCTGGACGACAACGACAATCTGCAACTGCTCGTCCAGAGTCAAAACACTTTAACCCAGGAATCGCCGGTCTCATTCGGAATCCGTCCGGGGCGGCTGCTGTTGTTTCCGTACGAGGCTCCTTCCGGCAAACGGAGCGGGCAGCGCCTGAGTGCCGTCAGCACGGCGGTCAGCGCGTAAGGAGGCGAATATGGCGACTCTATCACAGGCCCTGCCCGTAACGGCGCCTAAACGGCGTATAGCTCCACCGCGCATCCCCTGGGAAATCATCCTGTTCTCGCTCCCGGCCCTGGCCATAGTCTTCGGCCTGTTTATCATGCCCTTCATTTACGGGCTTGACCTCAGTACGCACACCCTGGATTCAAAGGGCGCCATCCAGGATGGTCGTTCGCTCGACAATTACACCACGTTTTTCAACGACCAGAGCCAGATCGACACCATCGTGATGACCTTCCAGGTGGCGCTGCCCGTTACACTTTTCAACGTCGTGCTCAGCCTGCCGTTGGCCTACGCCATGCGACGCGGAATCCGCTTCGAGCGCTTCATCACGGCGCTACTGATCCTGCCGATCACGCTGGGCACCGTACTGGTGGCCCAGGCCATGTTGATCTACTTCGGGCGCCAGGGCTGGTTCAACCAGACCTTGCAGGCCATCGGGCTGATCCATGATCCGTTACGTCTGGTCCACAATTGGCTTGGCGTTGAGATCGCCCTGTTCATCCAGGGGTTCCCCTTCGTTTTCCTGATGATCCTGGGCTATATGTCCGGCATCAGTCCGGACCTGGAAAAGGCCAGCAAAATGCTCGGCGCGGGCCGCTGGCGTACCTTTTGGAGCGTCATCTTCCCGCTGATGCTGCCGGGGGTCGCCATCGCTTTCTGTCTCAACTTCGTCGCCAACTTCACGGTCTTCCCGTCGGCCATGCTGGTCGGTGAGCCGAATGCCTTGACGCGGGTAATGTCCATCGCCGCCTATCGCGCCGCATACGAACAGCAGAATACGCCGTATGGCACGGCAATCGCCCTGATCATGGGTGGGATTGAATTCCTGGTCGTGGCGCTAGTGCTGTATTTGCGCAGCCGAATGGCGCGAAGCGCGTCGCTGGGCGCCGGTAAAGGAGCATAGAATGGCAAGCCAAACGATTACTTCTGGCGTCACGCCAACCCTTACCACGCGATCCAAACGGCAGGGCGCGTGGTGGCGCTTCCTGACACGCGATACCTTCTGGGGCAGCCTGCTCTTTTACGCAGTGATCGGCTTCTTCGTGATCAACATCGTGGCTCTGGTGGCAACGGTCGTCATAGACTCCTTCGCCTTCTCGTGGTTCAAGACCATCCTGCCGACGCAGTTTGTGACCCACTGGTATCCTGACCTGAGCCAGGATCATGACATGGGCCAACTGCTGCTCAACACGTTCGTAGTGGCGTTGGGCGCAACGGGAATCGCACTGCTGATCGGCTTCCCGGCGGCTTACGTCCTGGCGCGCAAAGAGTTCCGCCTGAAGGGACTGCTGATGGCCGTGCTGATGCTTCCCATGTTGATCCCGTCGCTGGTATACGGCATCCCATTGGCAACGATGTTGATTAGGATGGGCCTGGGCGGGTCGCTGATCGGCGTCATTCTTGCCAACATTGTCCCGACAACGCCGTTCGTCATCCTGATCCTGACACCGTTTATTGAGCAGGTGGACACGGCGCTGGAGTCGGCCAGCCGGATGCTCGGCGCGGGGCGCTTCCGCACTTTCCGGCGCGTCCTGCTGCCTCTGGTGCTGCCGGGGATGCTCACGGCGGGAATCCTGGCCGTCGTGCGCACCATCGCCCTGTTTGAGCTGACTTACCTGGTCGCCACCACTGGCGAGTCGCAAACGCTCGTAACAGCCCTGTATGGCGACGCAACAGGCGCAGGAATCCGCGCGCACCAGTTGATCAGCGCGATGGCGGTGGTTTACATGTTGACCACCATGTCTCTGGTCATCGTGGCGCTGTTCTTTGTGAAGCCCACACAGTTCGTCGTGAGGCTGAAGGCGAAGTAAGTACCCCATCCCCTACCCCTTTCCCCCCGCTTGCGTGGGGAAAAGGCTGGGGATAGAGGGGTATTCAAACGAAACGAGTAATGAGCAAGGGTATCATGGCAATTAATCTGGAAGGGAAGACAGCACTGGTAACGGGCGCAAGCTCCGGGATTGGTCGGGCCGTGGCAATCGAACTGGCCCGCAGTGGCGCTTATGTCTTCGTCAATTACCGCAGCAACGAGAACGGCGCAAAGGAAACGCTCGACTGCCTGAAGGAACTCGGCGGCGACGGGCAGATCGTCGCGGCGGACGTGTCGCAAGTCGCGCAGGTCGCGGCAATCATGGAAAGTGTTAAACAGCACGGCAAGCTGGACATCCTGATCAACAACGCCGGAACGTTGGTGAAACGCTCGAAGATCGCTGAGATGGACGAGTCTTTGTTCGACGAGGTGATGGCAGTTAATGTCAAGACAACCTTCCTGTGTTGCCGGGCTGTGCTGCCGCTCATGGCCGGGAGCGGTTGGGGCCGTATCGTGAATATGTCATCGCAGGCCGCGCAAGACGGCGGTGGCAATGGCGCGACGGCCTATGCTGCGGCGAAAGCGGCTATCATTGCTTTTACAAAAGGACTGGCGAAGGAAGTTGCCACGCAAGGTATCACGGTAAACTGTGTCGCGCCGGGGATCACCTCGACAGCTTTTCACGATACGTTCAGCACACCCGAATCGCGGCGGAATATGGTCAGCAACACGCCGCTGGGTCGCGAGGGTCTGCCGCTCGACGTTGCCAACGCGATCCTGTTCCTGGCCTCAGATATGGCAGCCTGGATTACCGGCGAGACGATTAACATTAATGGAGGAGCACGGATGTGTTAGCACAAAG
>DATGFK010000462.1:0-2852 GCA_035309185.1 Aggregatilineales bacterium | reverse complement strand
TTCGTAGGCGGTGCAACTGCCCGGATCGAAATGTTTAGAAAGTCAGCACGTGCGAGGCATGGATAATGGTCGTCCAGTTTGGATCGGGTAACAGGACGGTGTATTCGTAGCCATTCATCGTCACCTGGAGTTCTCCCTTGTAGGCATCCTTGACCGCCGCCAGAACAGGATCAGGATAGAAACCCGCCCGGAAGATCACGGCGCTAAAGGCCTGCGACTCGATCATCTTCACCAGCGACTCCGGGTTGTAGTGGCCGTTCAGGTACAGGTTCAAGAGCTGCGTAGGGTTGCTTACCACGGGCTTCCCGGTGTGGAAACTGAAGGCGGCTTCCTCGCTCAATATGGGCCGCGCGTCGCGCTGGACGCTTCCCACGATCTGCCAACCGGCTGCCACATCCGCCGAGCTGGGTAACTGTCCGATAGTAGCGTAACCGAGTACCCAGCCCGCCGAGTCGTAAAAATTGGAGAACTTGTTGTCGGGCCGTGCCTGGAGATTGAGCGCGTGGGCCAACGGGCCGAATAGTGGGCCATCCAGGGGCATGTGCAGCACAGCGACGCCGTAGGCGACAAACAATGCGCAAGCCACGACGCCGACTAGCGGCGTCAGACGGAATGCGCCGCGGCGAGGCTTCCTGGCAGATGTACTGCTACCCTCTGCCCCAGCCCCGATGCGCACGAATTTCACGGGCGTCAGGCCTGTTTCCTGGGCCAGCGCTTGCAGACGTTCCTGTGCGGCAACCTCTTCTGGTTCGGGGGCGTCCGTCTCCTTTGGCCTGCGTCGCATCGGCAAATGCCAGGGACGAACGGCGTTCAGGCAGCGCCCGGTAAATATCCCGGCCAGGACACACATGGCGGCGATCATTGTGCTGTAGTAGCTGTCGCCTGCTCCCCATTTGCCCGCCAGGATTCCGTCCAGCGCCGCCGCGAAAAACCAGATTGTGTATAGCGAGAGGCGGTCAAAATACAGTTCATAGAGCGCAAAGAGCACCGCCAGGATCAGAAGCGCGCCGTGCAGGGCCACAAACTGGCCCAGCAGTCCACGAAACTGTCCTACATTGTACTGGTTGACGTTGGCCGTGATGATGTTGAGCCACCACTGTCCGCCAGTCGTGACGTTGAAGATGGCGAAGATGATGCCCGCGATGGCGGCAAAGATCGCGCCCCACAGGATGGCCCTACGGGGCACGTACAGGAATAAATAAATAAACACCGCCGCCACAGTGGCAATGGCTAACTGCTTGGTATAGCCTGCCGCAAGCAGAAAGGCCAGCCCCACGATCAGAATCCGGCGGCTGCGTGGCGATCCCTCACGCAAGGAGCGCAGGTCAACCCCGGCGATGATCACGACGGCAAGGGTTTCCAGCATCACCATGAAGATATGCTGGCGAAAAAGCGGCCCGATATGATAGACGTAGTTCGAGGCGACAAAGGCCAATCCGGCCAGAGCGGCAATAGCCCGCTGCCGCGTTTCACGGTGGACGGCATAGGCAATCGCGCCCGTGGCAAGGAGCGTGGCAAGCGCCCCCAGGATTCGCCCATACCAGTATTGCGGCCCGAACAGCCACACAAACGGCACGAGCACGACGTGATATAACGGCGGGTAATTGCTGGCGTAGAACGGATAAATCTCATTGCTGCGATAGGGACTCTGACCCTGGCTAAGCAATACCGTATCGTTCAGTTCAAAGCCTTCGCCCTGGTCATAATCGAAGGGAAACTGCACAATGGCCGCAGCGTAGACGACAAACACCACCAGATGGAACACCATCAGGAGCAGCGCCAGGGCGATCAGAACGCGGCGCAGCCAGCGAAGCGGGGAAGCGGGTCGTCGCGATTCTGTCGCCTGGACAGGGGATGCCGGGACATCCTCAAGCGGATCGACGCCGAACAATGCCAACGTGACGCCCAGCAGCGCCATCGCGCCACAGCCGAGCAGCGCAATGCGCTGCGCCGGGCCGATCCCCGTGGTGCCCAGGCGGTGCAGCGCGTCGAGGATGAGAATCGCGGCGGCTCCCAGTATCCCCAACAGTGCAATAAGTGTACCGAGCGTGCGTTTGCGGCTGATCCAGGTTGGTTGCATTGCGTACCCCAAGAATTCCTGCGTCGAATGCTTACGTGTTCGTAGCGGCCTGCCAGGCTGAGACCGCAAAAGCGTTGTTCAATTGGGTAAGGCCACAAATGTACTCGAAAGAGCCGCGTTTGAGCAAGCTATTTTTGTGCCTTGCGCCGAGCGTGCGCTCCAAATTCCTGGTGATCGGTGTGCTGATCGGTCAGGAAGCGCGGTTTGGAGATCGCCTGAGCAGCAAGGCCAGTGCGCCGATGACGGTCAACATAAGCCAGCCGACGCCTGAGGTCAGCGCGCCGATGGTGAACAACGGTGGTCGGAACTCGAAGCGAATCACATGCTCCACCGGCGACTGCGTGCCGGAGTCCTCCACGCAGACCGCCCGGAACACCGTGTCCGCCCTGACGATCTCGACGGGTTGGCCGTCTACCGTTGCCTGCCAGCCCGGATAATATTGGTCACTCAGGACAAGCAGCCCGCTGCCACCTGTCGTATTGACCTTGACGCTGTTTGCTCCGTAGTCGGTAATGGTCGCTGTGGGTTGGCCGGAGGCCGGGCAATCAACCGCGTGATCTACGTAGGCGTTTGATTGCAAATCGTCTTTTCCAGAGGCGATATGTGAGCGTACCGTATCGTCGTCTGCCACCGAAATGCTCTGCGCAATCCAGGCGCGCGGAAAGGCATTTTGCCGCTGGTAGTATATGCCGCCTGGGGCAATGCCGATCAGCTTGAGGCCGGACTTGTCGGGATTATCAATTTGTTTGGTGGTCAAAACGTACTTTACGCC